>CALFMQ010000130.1 GCA_937879825.1 uncultured Phycisphaerales bacterium | reverse complement strand
CCGGTTTCGATGGTGACGCTCCGGGACGCTGCGGCGGCGCGGAGCGAGACGATTCAACTGACGCGCGCGACCTGGCTCGCTAACGCGGTTCTGGAGACGGTGCTGGCGGACTTGTCGAGCGAGGATGCTTCGCTCGGGTTTGCGGCGCTGGCGGACGAGGGGGCGTATCTGACGACGCCTGTGACGGGGCTCGAGGCGAGACTGGCGGGCACCACGAGTTTCTATGAGGGGCTCGGATTCTCCTGGACGCTTGCGATCGGGGACCTCGTGGCATCGGACGGCGAGGCGAGCGGCGAAGCGGACGAGGACATCTACCGCGTTGTGGCGGTGACGGTGTCGTGGGTGGGTGCGGCGCACGGCTCGAAGGACTACGAGGTGAGCGTGCTCGTCGGCGATCCGAAGGGATGAACATGATGCTCGGGCGCACGCGACACGGTGGTTTCACGCTGATCGAGACGATCGCGGTGATTCTGATTGTGGGATTGCTTGCGGGCGTCGTCGGGCCGCTGATGGTCGGGGCCGCGGGCGCGTACGCGGGCGCGAGGGACGGGCGTGCTGCGATCGAGAACGCGTCGTTTGCGATGGATCGGATTGTGCGGGTGCTCCGTGAGGCGCCGGAGGGCGCGACGGAGGGCACGGCGGCGTTTGCGAAGGCGTTGCCCGGTGTGTTCGGGTTTACCGACGGGAGCTTCGTGTCCAAGTCGGGCACGGATGTGGTGATGGTTGAGCCGGGCGGGGCGACGAGCCATCCGCTGGTTCGGGACGTGACGGCATTCGAGTTGACCTACCTGCGCGACGATGGGATGGAACTGGATACGGGCGCTGGCGACGATGTGTCGGACATCCGGCGCGTTGAGATCCGGCTTGTTGCGGGCGGGCAGGAGCTGCGGACGGGCGTGTTCCTGCGTGTCGGGATGGGGGGTGGCGGATGAGTGCACGCGGGAGTCGGCGCGGCGTCGCGGTCGGGGCCGCGGTGCTTGTGCTGGTGCTGGTGAACGCGGCCGTGATCATGTCGGTCGCGGGGAGCGTTGACGACGCGGGGCTCGCGGCGTCGCGGGCATCGACGATCCGCGCGTTCTTCGCGAGCGAGTCGGGCGTTCACCTGGTGGTTGGTGAGTTGAGCGCGGGGCGCGACGTGCCGACGGGCGTGCTGTCGTTGCCGGGCGGGGCGGAGGTCGAGATCAGCGCGAGCGACACGGTGGCGCCGATGGATGTGGAGATTCGGGGGAGTTATCTGGACGCGGTCCGCGTGATTGCAGCGCGGATTGAGTAGGGCTGTGCGAAGCGTGGTCGCTATCGGGCCGATTGATTGAGAGACACTGCATGATGGGGTTTGACCTGTGAAGCGGAAAGAAGCGGCCATTCTGTTGACGCCCGGTCGGCTCGAGTTTGTCGTGTTGAGCGGCAAGCAGGGCGAGCGCGGGATCGTGACGGCGCTGGACCCGTCTGCGTGGGAGACCGCGTGGAGCGGAGGGCTTCGCGCTTTTGACGGCGCGCTGGCGGAGTCGGTTGGGGCGATGGACGCATTGGCGTGCTCGGTTTGCGTGTTTCACGCGGGCCCGGATGCGATGGTTCAGATGTTCAGTCTGCCGGGCAAGCGGAATATCGCCGAGTGCGCGGCGCGGCTGGCATTGAGCGAGCATTGCGGGCGCGTTCTTGAGGGGACGCCGCATTCGGTTTCGTTCATCGGGCAGGACACGGAGAGTGATCCGAGTCTGACGCACTTTCTCGGTTGCGCCGACGGCGAGTCGAGCGCGCGGATGATCTCGGACTGGGTCGCTCGGGCGGGGCTTGCGTTGAGCCGGATCGCGCCGGTGGAGGCGGGTACGCTCGCGGCGTTGGCATCGGCGGCGCTTGAGCGCACCGCGACGGGCGTTGATGTGCGGCTTCGCATCGGCGAGGACGGATCGGCGCTGGTGGCATCGGAGCGCGGGTCGATTCGGATGT
>CALFMQ010000129.1 GCA_937879825.1 uncultured Phycisphaerales bacterium | reverse complement strand
GAGCACGATGCGCACGACACGCTGATCTGCATCTCGATGGGGCGGACGAAGGAAGATCCGGACCGGCTGCGGTACCCGAAGCAGTTGTTCGTGAAGTCGCCCCGCCAGATGCGGGAGATGTTTATTGATGAATACGGGGAGGTGGGGGCGGAGGCGTGCGACAACACGGTGGCGATCGCGGCGCGGTGCGAGGTTGAGCTGACGGCGGACAGCCATGCGCCGGTGGTGCGGGTGGTGCGGGCGAAGGAGCCCGAGTGGTATTCGGGTGATGGTGACCTGACGGCGTGGTTCAAGGCGTTCTGCGGCGGGTATGAGCTGCGGCCGTTCGATGCCGAGGACGCGAGCGTCACGCAGGAGGCGCTCAAGGCGGAGTGCGATGCGGCGCTGCGGGAGTTGTCGCGGGCGGGGCTGGTGTGGCGGTACGGCGCGGAGGCGCTGGAGGGGGATGCGTTCGCGGAGATGCGGGCGCGGCTGGAGCGCGAGCTTGGGATTCTGTGCGACAAGAACATCAGCGCGTACTTCTTGATTGTGTGGGACTTCGTGAACTGGGCGCGTCAGCGGGGGATTCCGGCGCTGGCCAGAGGTTCGGGTGTCGGCACGATGGTGGGGTATGTGCTGGGGTTGTCCAACGCGTGCCCGGTGAAGTATGGGCTGCTGTTCGAGCGGTTTACCGATCCGGATCGATCGGAATACCCCGATATCGATATTGACTTGTGCCAGGACGGTCGCGCGGATGTGATCAACTACGTGCGCGAGAAGTACGGGCACGTGGCGCAGATCATTACGTTCGGGACGCTCAAGGCGCGGGCCGCGATCCGGGATGTGGGGCGGGTGTTCGCGATGCCGCTGCCCGATGTGGATCGCGTGGCGAAGCTGATTCCCGAGCAGCTGAAGATGACGCTGGATCTGGCGCTGGAGCAGGAGCCGGACCTCAAGAGTTTGTACGACGGTGATGCGCTGGTGAAGCGCGTGATTGATACGGGGCGGGTGCTGGAGGGTCAGGCGCGGCACTCGTCGGTTCATGCTGCGGGCGTGATCGTGGCGACGCGGCCGTTGCACGAGATCGTGCCGATCTATCGCGCGCCGGGTACGGAAGATGATGTGACGCAGTGGGACGGGCCGACCTGCGAGAGCGTTGGTCTGCTGAAGATGGACTTTCTGGGCCTGCGCACGCTGAGCGTGATCGAGCGGTGCAAGAAGTTGATCCGTGAGACGCTGGGTGAGGATGAGATTCGCAAGGCGGTGGGGATCAGGGATGCGGCGCGGGACCCGCTGGATCTGGATCGGCTGAAGTTCGACGATCAGCGCGTGTTCGAGATGTTCCGTCGGGCGGACACGACGGGCGTGTTCCAGTTCGAGTCGGGCGGGATGCGGCGATTGCTCGCGGAGATGAAGCCGGACCGGCTGGAGGACCTGATCGCGGCGAACGCGCTGTTCCGGCCGGGGCCAATGGACTTGATTCCGGATTACAACCGGCGGAAGCACGGGCACGAGGAGGTGCCGCGGGTTCACGAGATCGTGGACCGGCACACGGCCGAGACGTACGGGGTGATGGTGTACCAGGAGCAGGTGATGCTGATCGTCCACGAGCTGGGCGACATTCCGCTTCGGCAGGCGTACACGCTGATCAAGGCGATTTCCAAGAAGAAAGAGAAGACGATCGAGCAGAACCGCGCGCAGTTCATCAAGGGCGCGACGGAGAAGGGGCTGAGCGAGCAGGGGGCGAATGATCTGTTCGAGTTGATCCTGAAGTTCGCGGGGTACGGCTTTAACAAGAGTCACTCGACGGGGTACGCGACGGTGGCGTACCACACGGCGTACCTGAAGACTTATTTCCCGAACCAGTACATGGCCGCGTTCCTGACGTATGAGAGCCAGGCGCAGAAGGTCGAGGACTGGATCAAGTACAAGGACGACTGCCGCAAGACGCGGTTTGTTGATGGCAGGGTTGGTGTGGAGGTGAAGCCGCCCGATATCAACCTGTCGGACGCGGATTTCACGGTGGTGTTTGAGAAGGGCGAGGCGCGTGATGCGCTGCACGGGCATGTGCGGTTCGGGCTGCGGGCGCTGAAGGGCGCGGGGTCGAAGGCGATCGAGGCGATCGTGAGCGAGCGGAAGAAGAACGGCGAGTTCCGTTCGTTGCATGATTTCTGCGAGCGTGTGCCGACGGGGGGCGCATCGGTCGGGGCGGGGGGCGGGGGCTCGGTGAACAAGGCGACGATCGAGGCGCTGGTTTGCTGCGGTGCGTTCGACTCGGTGCATTCGCGGGATGAGCGCGCCGCGATGGTGGCGTCGATCGAGGGTGCGGTGAGCGCCGGGCAGTCGCTTGCGAAGGATCGGGCGTCGGGTCAGTGCGCGCTCTTTGGGGGCGGTGATGACGGCGGGTTTGGGGGCGGGGTTGAGGAAGCGGCGGTGGAGCCGCCCTTGGCGCGGGCGTCGGCGTGGAGCGAGAAGGAGACGCTCGCGAAGGAGAAGGAGACGCTGGGGTTTTATGTGTCGAGCCACCCGCTGGACCGGTTTGCGGACGAGATCGAGCGGTTCGCGAACGCGGACTCGGAGACGATTCGCGAGATCGCGCAGGATCACCGGGTGATCGTGGGCGGGATGATCAAATCGGTGCGGCCGATCACGGTGCGGAACGGGCGGAGCGCGGGTTCGCGGATGGCGATCGTGACGATCGAGGACAAGTTGTCAACGTTCGAGGCGGTGCTGTTCACGGACGGGTACGCGAAGATGGCGGAGCTCTTGGTGACGGACGCGATCGTGTTCGTACGCGGGAAGGTGGATCACTCGCGGGGGGATGCGCAGGTGATCGTGGATGTGGTGATTCCGATCGAGCGTGCGCCGGAGCGGCTTGCGACGGCTCTCGAGTTGACGCTCGATGACTCCGTGCACAACGGGAGCAGCGGGGCGGTG
>CALFMQ010000128.1 GCA_937879825.1 uncultured Phycisphaerales bacterium | reverse complement strand
TGGGTGACGGAGAGGAGCGTCGCTTCGAGGAGCGAGCAGAGGAAGGACACCACGAGGGCTGCGAAAAAGAAGATGAGAAGCGTTGAGATCATGCCTGCCAACTGGGGGTGCGAGGGGCGGGCATCATATCCCGATGTTGCGGCCGGTCTTCGACGGGGAGGGGCTCAGGAGGCCCCGTGTGGGCTTGGTTTCGGGATTTGATGTCACGGAAATTGGCCCGCGTGGTACATATGGTTCTGGGCGGGCGACGGGGCCCGGTGTTGGATTGCTGACCCACGCACGAAGGAGACGGCACGATGAAGATGGTCAAGGGCATGATCGCGGCGGTTTCGGCGCTGGCGGTCGCGGTCGCGGGTTCGCTCGCGCTGGCGCGGCCGGACGGCGACGGATACAAGGCGAAGTTCCGCCAGGACTGGACCTACGCGACGGACTCCGCCACTTATTCCAAGCTGCAGAAGCTGGTGGGCAAGCGCGCCCCGGCGCTCACAGTCAAGGACTGGCAGGGCGAGGAGCAGGACCTGTCGGAGTTGAAGGGCGAGATCGTGCTGATCGACTTCTGGGCGACCTGGTGCGGGCCGTGCATCGCCGCGATTCCGCACACGAACGAGGTCGCGGAGAAGTACGAGGAGAGGGGCGTGAAGGTGTTCGGCGTGTGCTGCACGCGCGGCGCCGAGACCATGGCCTCGACGGTCAAGAGCAAGAAGATGGAATATCCGACGGCCGCGGATGTGAATAACGCGAGCGCCGAGGCGTACGGCGTGCAGTGGTGGCCGTTCTATGTGCTGATCGACCGTGAGGGCATGATTCGCGCGACGGGTCTCCGTTCGGATAAGACCGAGGATGCGCTGAACGAGTTGCTCAAGGAGCAGCCCTATACGGGTGAGGCGAAGTCCGGCGAGGGGAGCGGCGCGAGCAGCGAGTTTGCGAAGTATCTGGAGGGCTCGCGGTCCGATCGCAGGCGTTTGAGCGATATCGAGGGCAAGCCCGCGCCGGCGCTCGAGGTCGGCAACTGGTACAACTCGACGCCGCTGACGAACGCATCGCTCAAGGGCAAGCTGGTTGTGCTGGACTTCTGGGGCACCTGGTGCGGTCCTTGCATGGCGTCGATCCCGCACAACATCGAGATTTATGAGAAGTACAAGGATCAGGACGTCGTGTTCATCGGTGTGAGCACGGCCCGCGGGTCCGAGCGGATTCCCGGCGTGATCGACGGACGGAACATCCCGTATCCGATCGCGGTGGACACGGACGGCGCGACGATCGAGTCGTACAAGGTGAACGGATATCCGGACTACTACATCATCGGGCGCGACGGGAACCTCCTGATGGCGGACATCACGAACTCTGAGATCGACGCTGCGATCGAGGCGGCGCTGAAGGCGAACTGACGCGATCGGCGTTGGGATCGTGATAAAGCATCCAGACCCACCCCGCTCGGGCGACCGGGCGGGGTTTTTCGTTTTGATCGGTATTCGGGATCGGATGATTCCGGGTGAGCCGTCGGGAAGGATCCGGTGGCGCTGGGTGCATGGAGGTTGTCATGAGCCGCATCGGTCGTGACAGCGGAAGACCCGAGCCGACTCACCAGTTGCAGGCGATTCACCACGCGGTGCGCCGGTCGATCGCGCAGTTCGTGCGTCGGGGCGCGGGCGACTCGGCGCCGAGGGCGTTGTCGGACTCGTATCTGCGGAGTGATCTGGAGTCATTGGCGGAGGCGACCCGCGATGCGCGTGCTGCCGCGTCGCTGAGCGGTTCATCGCTCGGCGGTGTCGCGGGGCTTCTCTCGGAGCTCAACGGTGTGCTGGCGTACGCTTCGACGCTCGGCGAGAGCGTGAGCGATGCGCAGCGTGACGCCTTGCAGCATCGGGTGAACGCGATTGTCGGAACAATCGACCGACTCTCGGGTGGCGAGGTGCCGGCCGATGCGGGCAGCGCGCTCGAGTTGGCGATGGAGATCCGGCGGGAGTTGCTCGGGCGCGAGCCGGACGATGTTTCCGGGGACCCGGGTTCGGGCACGGTCGATCTGACCGCGTGACGTCAATGACCCGGCGCGTCTTCCGGCGCCTCGGGCTTGCCTCGCGAATGTGCGAGGAGCCATTCCATGGATGGGCGCAGCAGCGGTCCGACCATGAGGGTGTGGCCCTCGTCCTTTGCGAGTCGGTATTCGACGGGCTCATCCGCGGCGATCAGGCGATCGGCGAGCGGTTTGATTCGTGCATCGGGGACGATGATGTCGAACTCGGCGCTGTACACGAGCAGCGGGCACATGGGCGGGCCGGGCGGGAGCGGCGCGAGGCCGGCGAGGCAGCAGGCGGCGGTGAGTTTGTCGGGCAGGGCGCGGGCGAGCGACGACGCGGCGATGCCTCCCAGCGAGTGTCCGATGGCGTAGACGCGATCGGCATCGATCGGCGCGAACAATGCCATGGCATCGATGAAATCGGAGGCGACCTGCGGCGCACCGAAGAGGAGATAGGTTGAGGGGGCGGCGATGACGAAGCCCGACTCATCGGCGAGGCGTGTGAGTTCGGCATCGCCGTAAGCGGTGGGGAACAGGTTCTCATCGCCTCCTGCGCCGTGGAGCGCGATGACGAGCGGCATGGGTGAGGCGCGACGAGCGGGGATATAGACGCGGAACGGGACCTCGCGGCCGCCGATGGTGAGGGATGCCCATAGGTGCCCGGTGAGATCGCGGTACGGGTTGCGGCCCTGCTCGATGGCGCGGACTTCCGAGTCGATGGCGAGGCGGAGCGGCTCGGCGGGATTCAGGAGGCGCTGGATGTCGGTCGGTCGTTCGAGGAGCGCGAGACGTGAGCGCGCGAGATCGGCTGCGGCCCTCAGTTCGGGAGCGGGCGTATTGCAGGCGTTGAGGCGCTCGCGGAAAGAGGCAGCGGACTCGCGGGGAGCGATCGAAACGACATCGAAGAAGGCGACGGGCCTGGTGACTGTGCCGGCCTTGGCGCGGAGTTCGTACCTGGCGGGCTTGAGGGCGGGAAGGAGTCCTGAAAGATCGAAAGCGGCGGGGGCGTCGATCATTGCGGACCAGAGCGGTTCGTCGGCCGGGCCGACGATGGACATCTCGATGGCGGGCCCGTCGGGGAATGCGCCTGATGTGTGATCGAGATCGAGCGTGAGCGTATCGGTACCCGCGACGAGCCGATCGGGCGTGAAGCGAGCCAGGACTCCAGCGGTTGAAAGGGTGGCGGAACGCGACTCGGGCGGGGCGAGGTCCGCGAGGATTTCGATGAGCGAGTTGA
>CALFMQ010000127.1 GCA_937879825.1 uncultured Phycisphaerales bacterium | reverse complement strand
CGGAAGCCGGCGATCGGGGCGTGGTTGGCTGCTGCTGCGGCGATCGCGTTGGCTTCGGGCGCAGGAATCTGGGCGCTGAGCGTTCAGCGGAGCAAGGAACAAGCGGCGCACGAGTTCCAGACCCAGCTCGCGTCCTTGCAGGAGCAGTACGAGTCCAATACGCAGATGTTGGCCACCGCGAGGTCGCGCCTGAGCGAGCTTGAAGGGGAGGTCGCGGACTCGGCCAATCGCGAACTCGCGCTGGCGCAGCGTCTTGCCGACGCGACCGCTGATTTCGAGAGCCGCCTGACGCGGGCGCGGACCGACCTCGAGGCCGCCAACCTCAAAATCGCGCAGTACGAGACACCCGAGGATCCCGCTGTGCTGGCGGCGAACCGGCGCAAGTTGCTGGAAGTGCCCGATACGGTTCGGCTGGCGTGGTCGCCCTTTGATCTGCCGGATGCGCCCGCGGAGCAGCGGCTGGTCCGGGGCGATGTTGTTTGGAACGATGAGCTGCAGGAGGGGTACCTGCGGTTCGAGGGGCTCGCGGTCAATGATCCGAAGGTCGAGCAGTACCAGGTGTGGGTCATCGACGAACGCGGCATGGAGCAGAAGGTCTCGGGGGGTGTCTTCAACGCGACGCAGGACGGCGAGGTGATCGTGCCGATCCATCCGGGCATCGATGTGGGTCGGGTGGCGTTGTTTGCGATCACGATCGAGGAGCCGGGCGGGACCTGGGTGCCGGATCTGCGGCGCCGCGTGGTGGTCGCCCCACGCGAGGGCTGACTCGAGTCACGGCGGGATACGGACTCGGTACCATGCTCGCTATGGCTGAGGCGACGCATGTGAGGACCGAGGTGACCAGGGGCGTGCTCGTGGCGACATTGACCACGAACTCGCTGTCGGATTACGAGTCGCGCGTGATCGGCGATCAGATTCAGAAGGAAGCGCCCAAGGGGCTGTGGAATATCGTGCTGGACTTCAAGCAGGTGGAGTTCATGGCGTCGGCGGGGATCGGGATGATCCTGACGCTCGTGCACGGGGCGAAAGCGCAGAAGGGCAAGATCGTGGTGGCGAGTCTCAACGATGAGATTCTCAAGGTCCTGAAGATGACGAAGGTGGACAAGCTGTTTACCATCACGCCGACGCTCGCCGAGGCGATGTCGAAGATGGGCGTCTAGAACGAGCCGAACCGAGAGAGACCGACTGCATGAACGCGCAGAACTTTGTCCGGACGGAGCGGGTCAGCGATGTGCTCGTGGCGACGCTGACCACGACGACGATCTCGGAGTACGAGTCCGGGCTGGTGATCGAGCATGTTCAGAAGGAAGCGCCGCACACGAAGTGGAATGTGGTGATGGACTTCGACAAGGTCGCGTTCCTGTCGTCGCCGGGCATCACGATGATTCTGACGCTGGTGCACGAGGCGCGTCGGGGTCGGGGGAAGTTCATCATCTGCAATCTCAACGAGGACATCCACGAGATCTTCCGGATGACGAAGGTCGAGAAGAGCATGGCGATCGAGAAGACGCTCGAGGATGCCCTGAAGAAGTTGGGGTGAGCGTCACTCCACCGTCACGCTCTTGGCGAGGTTGCGGGGCTTGTCGACATCATGTCCCCGGATGACGGCGGCGTGGTAGGCCATGAGTTGCAGCGGGATGACGGTGACCATCGGGCTGAGGGCTTCTGAGACATCGGGCACGAAGATGACATCGTTGGCCAGGTCGCGGATGGCGTCGTCGCCCTCGGTGGCGATGGCGATGATGTGGCCGCCCCGTGAGCGGACCTCCTCGATATTGTTCATGACCTTGTCGTACTGGCGTCCCTTGTTGGCGATGAAGACGCAGGGCATGCCGTCGTTGATGAGGGCGATGGGGCCGTGCTTCATTTCGGCGGCGGGCATGCCCTCGGCGTGGATGTAGGAGATTTCCTTGAGTTTGAGGGCGCCTTCGAGGGCGACGGGGTAGTTGTAGCCGCGTCCGAGGAAGAGCCAGTTCTCCTTGGCGCAGTGCTTCTCGACGACGGACTTGATGTGCGAGTCGGCCTGGAGGGCGCGCTCGATGTGGTCGGGTACGCGTTCGAGTTCGCGCATCAGTTGTGCGGACTCGTAGGGGGACATGAACTTGCGCCGGGCCATGTAGAGCGCGAGCATGGTGAGGACGGCGACCTGACCGGTGAACGCCTTGGTGGAGGCGACGCCGATCTCGGGGCCGACGCGGAGGTAGACGCCCGCATCGGTCTCGCGGGCGATGGTGGAGCCGACGACATTGACGACGCCCAGCGCCAGCGCGCCGCGGTCCTTGGCTTCGTGGAGCGCGGCGAGCGTGTCGGCGGTCTCGCCCGATTGGCTGACCGCGACGACAACGGCGTTCTCTTCGATGATCGGGTTGCGGTAGCGGAACTCGGATGCGTACTCGCACTCGGCGGGGACTTTGGCGAGGTCTTCGAGGAGGTACTCGCCGATCATGGCGGCGTGGAGCGCGGTGCCCTGCGCTGTGAGGGTGAAGCGGCGCGCCTTGACGAGTTCCTTGGCGTATTTGGCGACGCCGCCCAGGACGATGCGGCCCTCGTTGAGGTCGATTCTGCCGCGGAAGGTGGTGCGGAGCGCGTTGGGCTGCTCGAAGATCTCCTTGCGCATGTAGTGCTCGAAGGCCCCGAGTTCGGTTTCTTCGAGGTCCATCTCGAGCTGCATGACCTTTGGCGACACGGATTTGTTATCGATGGTGGAGGTGCGGAAGCCGTCGCGCGTGATCTTGACGACGTTGTAATCTTCGAGCGCGAAGGCCTGTGTGGTGTGCGCGACGATCGCGGAGGGGTCGGAGGCGACGATGTACTCGCCGTTGCCGATTCCGACCATCAGCGGCCCGCCCTTGCGCGCGGCGATGAATGTTTCGGGTTCGTCGGAGCACCAGACGACGATGGCGTAGGCGCCGGTGACCTCGCGGAGCGCGGCTTGGACGGCCTGCTCGATGTCGCCCTCGTAGAGTTCGCCGATGAGCGTGGCGAGGACTTCGGTGTCGGTCTCGGTGTGGAAGGTGCGGCCGCGCTCGGAGAGGACCTTCTTGAGCGTGGCGTAGTTCTCGATGATGCCGTTGTGGACGAGGCAGATCTTGCGTTTGTCGTCGGTGTGGGGGTGGGCGTTGGGTTCGGTGACGCCGCCGTGCGTGGCCCAGCGGGTGTGGGCCATGCCCATGTGGGCGTGGAGGTCTTTGGTTTTGGCGACTTTGGCTTCGAGGTTGGCGACGCGCCCGACGGCTTTGACGATCTGGAGGTCGCCGTTCATCAGGGCGAGGCCGGCGGAGTCGTAGCCGCGGTACTCGAGGCGCTTGAGCCCCTCGATGAGGAGTTCCTTGGCCGGCTTGTGTCCGATATACGCCACGATCCCGCACATACGCACTATCCCTCGTTCCGATGCCTCTCGGTGGGGCGATCCATCCGTGAATCGACCGTATTAGGGTACGCCTTGGGAGGGATCGGCGTTCGGTTGGGTGGATTCGGGCTTCTCGGCGGCCCAGTCGATGGCGGTTCGCACGTCGGGCGCGAGGTTCTCGGCGCCGAGGCGTTCGGTGAGCCCGCGAGACGCGATGGCGACCATGGGCTGCATGTGCATGCCGGCGAGGATGAGGCGTGTGCCGCGGGCGCGGGAGGCGCGGTGGAGTTCCTCCAGCGCGTGGAGGCCGGTGGCGTCGAGCGTGAGGACGTTGGACAGATCGAGGATGAGTGCGCGCGGTTGGTTGCCGATGTCGTCGAGCGTGTCGCGGAGTTTGTACGCGGCTCCGAAGAAGAAGGGGCCGTTGATCGCGTAGACGCGGATGCCAGAGTCGGCCGAGCCGCGGTCTCTGGTGATGGACGCGGTGGGGATATCGACGCCGCCTTCGGAAGCGTCGACGAACTCGACGCTAGAGACATCGGCCATGCGCTTCATAAAGAGCAGGGCGGCGAGCACGATGCCCACACCGACGGCGATGGTGAGGTCGGTGAAGACGGTCAGGCCGAAGGTGGCGAGCAGGACGAGGGTGTCCTGGCGCGGGCCGTTGAGCAGCCAGCGGAACGAGTGCATCTCGCTCATGTTCCACGCGACGACGACGAGCACACCCGACAGCGCGCAGAGGGGGATCATCGCGGCGAAGCGCCCGACGGTGAGCACGATGAGGAGCAGCAGGGCGGCGTGCGTCATCCCGGCGATGGGCGTGCACCCGCCGGACTGGACATTGGTGGCGGTGCGAGCGATCGCGCCGGTGGCGGGGATGCCGCCGAAAACGGGCGAAGCGATGTTGGCGACGCCCTGAGCGATGAGTTCGGTATTGGAGCGGTGTCGCGTGCCGAGCATGCCGTCGGCGACGACCGCGCAGAGCAGGGACTCGATGGCCGCGAGCACGGCGATGGTGGCGGCGGGCGCGACGAGTTCGGGCAGCCGGTCCCATCCGGTGGTCGGGAAGCGGGGCACGGGCAAGCCGGTCGGGATCGCGCCGAAGCGGTCGTGGATGGTCTCGACTGGGAGGTTGAAGATCTTGGCGATGAGCGTTGCGAGGATGAGCAGCACGATCGCGCCGGGGACGCGCCGGGGCATCCACCTGCGCCACGCGAAGAGCCCCGCGACGATCGCGCAGCCCATGATGGCGCTCGACCAGTTGATGGTGGCGATGTGCTCGGCGCACCAGGCGACCTTGTCGACGAACTCGGGCGGGATGGGGTGATCGGCGGGTCCGGTGGTGTGGAGCCCGAGGAGGTCCTTGATCTGGCCCGAGAGGATGATGACCGCGATTCCTGTGGTGAAGCCGGTCGTGACGGGGTAAGGGATGAACTTGATGAGCGTGCCCATGCGGGCGACGCCCAGCGCGATGAGCATCACACCGGCCATGAGCGTCGCGAGGACGAGGCCGTCGTACCCGTGCTTGGCGGCGACGGCGTAGATGATGACGATAAACGCGCCGGTGGGCCCGCCGATGGAGACGCGCGAGCCGCCCAACGCGGAGATGAGGAAGCCGGCGACGATGGCTGTGAAGAGCCCGGCCGCGGGCGGTGAGACGCCCGCGCCGGTGGCGACCTCTTCTGGGATGGACGCGATGCCGAAGGCGAGGGCGAGGGGGAGCGCGACGATGGCGACGGTGAGCCCCGCGATGAGGTCGGCGATGAACTGCTGCCGGGTGTATCCGCGGAGCGTGGTCAGGAGTTTGGGCCTGAATGTCGGCGAGTTCGCCGTGATTGGCGTATTGGCGCGCATGGCGCGGCTTTCTGAAGGGCGTGCGATTGGCCTGTTGCACGCTTCACGGGTGGTGCGAGCAGGGGGGAGGGAATCATATCGGCAGGGGTGGGTCTACAATTGAAATGATGCAGGACCTGTGGGCGACCAAACGCGAGTCGGCGCTGAAGGGTGTGGAGCCCCTGGCGGTGCGGATGCGCCCTCGGACCTTCGAGGAGTTCGCCGGACAGACGCATATTGTGGGGTCGGCGGGTGACGGCACGCCGACACTTCTGCGGCGAATGATCGCGGCGGGGCGGCTGACCTCGATTCTGCTCCACGGCCCGCCGGGCACGGGGAAGACGACGCTCGCGGAGATCATCGCGCGGCATACGGGCAGGCCGTTTGTCCGGGAGAACGCGGCGACGATCGGCGTGAAGCGGATTCGGGAGGTCGTGGAGGACTCGCGGCGGGCGATCGGCGACGGCGGCAGGGCGACGGTGCTGATTCTGGACGAGATTCATCGGTTCTCGCGCGCCCAGCAAGACGCGCTTCTGGAGGATGTGGAGCGGGGGATCGTGACGCTCATCGGCGTGACGACGGAGAACCCGCTGTTTGCTGTGAATGCGGCGCTGGTGTCGCGCTCGACGCTGTTCCGTCTGGAGCAGTTGACAGCCGAGGATGTGGCGGACGTGGTGCGACGCGCGGTGGCGGATGAGGCGCGCGGGTTCGGGAAGCTGAACCTGCTGGTGGATGACGGCGCGATCACCCACTGGGCGCAGATGTCCGACGGCGATGCGCGGCGGGCGTTGAACGCGCTGGAGATCGCGGTGCTGTCTTCTTTGCCGGAGGCCGGCCAAGATCGCGCGATCGTGATTGATCTTGCGGCGGCGGAGGCGTCGATCCAGCACAAGGCGATTCTGTACGACCGCGATGGCGATCAGCACTATGACCACGCCAGTGCGCTGATCAAGAGTCTGCGGGGGAGCGATCCGGATGCGGCGCTGTACTGGCTTGCTGTGATGCTGGAGGCGGGGGAGGACCCGAGGTTTATCGCGAGGCGGCTTGCGATTCTGGCGAGCGAGGACATCGGAAACGCCGACCCGCGGGCGATCATGGTGGCAGATGCCGCGTGGTCGCTTGTGGAACGGATCGGCATGCCCGAGGCGCGGATCACGCTGGGCCAGTGCGTGACGTATCTGGCGCTGGCGCCGAAGAGCAACGCGTCGTACACGGCGATCAACGACGCGATGGCGGATGTGCGCGAGGGGCGGACGGTGGCGGTGCCGATGTTCCTGCGGGACAAGACCAAGGCGAAGAGCGCGGGGTCGGCGGTCGAGGGCAAGGGGTACGAGTATTCGCACAACGCGGCGAACAAGACGAGCGTGGGTGGCGTTACGAGTCAGGACTATCTGGGTGTGGACAAGCGGTATTACACGCCGACGGAGATCGGGTTCGAGAGGTTCCTCGCGGAGCGGCTGGAGGAGATTCGGCGGGCGCGGGGACGAGATAAATGAACAGTGACCTGGAACGATTGCAAAAGTATTGGCCGGCGTTCCTCATGATCGCTGGCGGTCTGGTCTGTGTATGCGGGCTTGTGTTCTTCAGTGGTTTCCTGTTGGGGGCGGGCGGGCTCGTCGCGGGTATCGGGTTTGTCTTCGTGCTCGCGCGCGAGGTTCGGCCTTACGGGACGCTCGCGTATGCGCGGAATTGTTGCCAGCAGTGCGGATACGACTTGCGAGGAATTACCACGGCGACCTGCCCTGAGTGCGGAAACGCGCGGATCCCCGAATGGGTCCTTGACCTGTCGGAAGAACCTAGTGGATTCGATGGGAACGGAGTGCGATGAGAAGCGCACCGAAGTACCTGTTGCTTGCGTCGCTGGGGCTGCTGTTGCTGGCTGGAGTGCAGTTTGTTGTGGCGCTGATGATCATGTGCTTCTGGAGCGGTGATTTCGGTTTCGATCTGCTCGTCAATGTCTGGCGGTATCCGCTGCTCGCGGTTTTTGTGGCGATGCTGGC
>CALFMQ010000126.1 GCA_937879825.1 uncultured Phycisphaerales bacterium | reverse complement strand
CGCCGAACGTGGAGACAAGCTCGAAGTCCTCGGCCATGAAGACCGCAACGGGGACGCGTACGCCCGCGTTGATGGCGAGTTGCGATGACAGAGCGGCGTGCTCATCGCGGTCGGCGAAACGGACCTCGATGTTGGGGGATGCCTCGGCGATGCGCTGGATGAGCGGGCACTGGGCGACGCAGTCGCCGCACCAAACGCCGGAGGAGACGATGACATGCATCTTGCGTGTGAACGCCCGGAGGAGGGCTTTGTGTGTCTCGGTGAGGGCGGCCTGGTTGTAGACGCGGTTCCACGCTTCCTGTTTGGTGGGCGCGCCGGACGCGACATGCGCCTCGTAGGTCGCGGCTTCGTGGAACTTCGTCTCGAGGAACTCGGCGGTGAGCATGCGGGTGTTCTCAGGATGCGATCGCGGAAAACGCGAGGTTGATCAGGAAAAGAATGACCGTGTAGATAACCGCGATCAGCGCACTTTTCTTCCAGTCGATCTTCGCGAATGCGTGGGTCATCACGATCAGCGCCAGGAAGTTCGCGGCCGCACCGATGAGGCCCGGCATGGGGATGCCATCAACCTCCGACACGATGATCCGCACCAGCACGGTCACGACGCCGGTCAGGAACAGGATGAGCACGCCGGTCTTGACCTCGACATCTTCTTCGGCGACGACGCCGGCGATCCATGCGAACATGAATCCGAGCATGATGAAGATGCAGACAAGGACGAACAGGCCGAGCAATCCGCTGAACATTCGGAGTCTCCCGCAGTTGTGCCTCGTGGGCCGTCGCGGGCGGCATCATACGGGTGCCCGGCGTCGATCACCATCGTTCATCATCGTTGGCGGGCGCGAGGGGCCACGGCTCGGAGGGGCGTCCGTTGACGGTTGTGCCGCCTTGCGTGGCGAGAGAGACGCGCTCAAGGAACTGGTAGGGGAAGGGCAGCGTGGGCTTGCTCGCGTCGTCGAGCATCTGGACCAGGTTGGCGTGGAGATTGACCTGCGCCGAGGCGAGATTGTCCTCGAGTTGCTTGGGTGTGCGCGCGCCGATGATGACGGATGAGACGCCCGGTTTGGCGCGGAGCCACGCGAGGGCCGCCTGCGCGGGGGTGCACCCGGCCTCCTTGGCGACTTTGAGCAGCGCGTCGATGATGTTGAAGACGCGGTCGTTGAGCGCGCTGGTGGCCCAATCCCCTCTGGTCGAGTCCCCCCCGGTCGGGTTGTCGCGCGTGAACTTGCCGGTGAGCACGCCGCCCTTAAGGGGCGACCACGGCGTGACACCCATGCCCAGTTCCTGCGCCATCGGGAGGAGGTCGCCCTCGACGGTGCGTTCTACGAGGGAGTATTCGATCTGCAGCGCGACGAGGGGCGACCAGCCGTGGAACCGCGCGAGCATCTGCGCCTGGGCGCACTTCCACGCGGGCGTGTCGGAGAAGCCGATGTAGCGGACCTTGCCCGCGCGGACGAGATCGTCGAGCGTGCGCATGGTCTCGTCGATGGGCGTGA
>CALFMQ010000125.1 GCA_937879825.1 uncultured Phycisphaerales bacterium | reverse complement strand
GCTCAGCCATCGCCCGCGCCGTCTGGATCATGATGTCCAGCGCCTTCGTAAACGTCTTCGGCGGCTGCCGCTCCACCGAGATCCCGTCCACGTACTCCATCACCAGGAAGATCTCTTTGACCTTCAGGAACCCCGCCTTCCCCTTGATGAGCTTGTGGATCGAGCGGATGAGGGGCGACCTCACCTTCTGCGCGATCTCGAACTCCGAGGTCGCCTGATCCAGGAAACGCTGGTCCTTGTCCGAGTGCCGCTCAACATGCTTGAGCGCATAGATCTGCTTCGTCTTCGGGTCCTGAGCCAGGTAGATGATCGAGGCCGCACCACGACCGATCTCGCCCAGGATGTTGTACCCAGCGAGCTTCGTACCCGGTTTGGCTGGCTCGTAGTGCTTCACGGTCGGAGAGTGTTCGTATCGTCTTTCGGGTTGGTTCTCGTTTCGGTTTCACAAAAACCGATCCGGCGGGCTCGACCGGCCGCCGCCACGATCCCCGATGCGTCGCGGAGTATCGCGGTGATCTCCCGAAACTTCAACGCCGACACCGATCCGCGATGTCCCGCGCGGCATATCCACAGACCCTGATCTGGTAAGGGGCACCCGCCTACGACCGCGACATCACCATGTCCAGCCGAGCCCGGAACGCCGCCTCCGGAAAGAGCCGACCAGGGCCCGCGCTCGGAGACACATCGCGGCTCAGGACCACATTCTCGCCCGGAATGCCGCACGCCTCGGTCAACTCCCCCACCAACTCCGCCAGCGCGCCCAGCTGCGCGTCGGTAAAGGGCCGCCGATCCCCGTCCCCCACAAGGCAGATCCCCAGATACTCCCGGTTGAACCGGTCCGCATCCACACCGCTCGTGTGCGCACCCGGCAGTTGATCCGTCCACCGGTACCCGACCGCGATCTGGCCGTCCGGGCCGCCCTTGCCGTTGGTCACCACAAAGTGGTACCCCAGCCCCCGCAGCCCCATGTCCTGATGCTGCCGCGTCACCGACTCGGCCGACCCGACCGCCGACCCGGAATGATGAATCACGATCCCCTTCCACCGGCCCGGCTCGATCGTCCCCGCCAGATCGAGAATCTGGCTCACACCGCGGTCAACACCCGAAGTCGCCATCAGGGCGGGCCCCCCGCCCGGGCCCGCAACCGGAGCGCGGTCGAGCAAAAGGAACAGGCCGCCGATCCCCGTCAGGGTCGCGCCCAGCGCGCCCCAGACGCGCTGGCGTCGAGATAACTTCGAGATCGGGCCGGCGCCCTTGGCATTGATGCGCATCGTCGTGCATTCCGTCGCGAGGCGTGCGTGCGGGTTCATCCGTGAGGCAATAGAAGCATCGGGCGGCGGCACAGAATCGCTTTCGATTTCACGACTCAACCGCTCGACGCGCCATCGTTGCGCTTCATCCGGAGTTTACCGGACGCGCGCGCCCGCGTCGCCATCGATTTCGCATTGTGGATGAAGCGACACCTGCGCGCCCGCGCACCCCAGAACCATCATCGCTTCTGCGACAAACGCCCCCGCAGATTCGGCTTGCGACGACCGAACTCGTCCTCGATGTACTGCGGCTCGTACTGCCCCCGCGCCACGTCGTACCGGTCGTATTGCGTCCGCTCGTCCCTCGGAGACAGCAGCGCCTTCGAGCATCCAGCGCTCATCACGCCCCCGATCGCCACCGCCGCAAGGCAACACCAACACCGAATCTTCCCTGACTCGCTTCGTCTCATCGCAAAAAGAATACAGCCCCGAGGTCGGCTCGGGGCTGTGCACTGCAAATCGGTCACAAGAGAGGGAGAGGAGGAGAGTTTCAGTTCCACCGGTAATACGACCTTCCCACGCCGGTGTTCGCACCCCCAAATCGGAATCCGCAAAAATCCGCGACGCCCCAGAAAACCGCCCGCTCAGGGCGTTCTGGCGGGGTTCACCGTCTCCTGGACCGCGTGAACCCGCCCCGTCACGGCGTCCCGGAACTCCGCCCCCAGCAGAATCGACCCCGAAAGCGACCCCACCGCCACCGGGCGGATCGGGATCTCAACCGTGTAATGCGTCCCCAGCGGGCTCGATCGATACGACTCACGCAGATCAATCGGGTGGAGCACCGCCGTCCCGAGCGTCACCGGCGCCTCCGCCGACCCCGGCGGCGGCACAAGCGTCGCGCTCGCCGTCATCCGGCCCGCGATCTGCACGAACCGCTGCCGCCCATCAAACGGCCTGATGTAGATATCCACCCGGTCCCAGTACCCGTCGTCGTTCGAGTCCACAGGCCCCGACAGACGACCGATCGTCAGCCCCGCGCACCGAGGCAACGAAGCCACAACATCCGCCGCCGGGTCACCACCCGCTCCCTCGAATGTCTTGCTCAACTCCCCGACCTTCGCCGCCAGTTCGTTCCGCTCCGCCTCGAGCGTCGCGATCCGACCCTCCGCCTCGGTCAGCCGCCGGCGCAGCTCGTCGTTCTCGTTGTCAAAGTCCTTGGGACCGCTCCGGCACGAGGCGCCCACACCCATCGCGCACAACAACACCCCAA
This sequence comes from uncultured Phycisphaerales bacterium, assembly GCA_937879825.1. Taxonomy (GTDB): domain Bacteria; phylum Planctomycetota; class Phycisphaerae; order Phycisphaerales; family UBA1924; genus JACKHC01. The sequence continues at coordinate 4,200 of CALFMQ010000125.1, read as the reverse complement.
AGGCCAGGACGCGAGCCGGGCGCACGAGTGACGAGCTCCTCTGATCGCTCATAACCGCATTGTAGGCCGATCAGGCGTCCTTGCCGGTCCGGGGCATCGACCGCAGCACCGAGTCCACAAGCCCGTATTCCACCATCTCGCCGTCGTCGAGCCACTTGTTCCGGTCGCAGTCCTTGATGATCTGCTCGACCTTCTGGCCCGTCGCATCGGCATAGATCTTGTACAGGCGATCCCGAAGACGCAGCATCTCCCGCGCCTCGATCTCCAGATCCGTCGCCTGACCCTCCATCACGCCCGAGAGCAGCGGCTGGTGCATCAGGTTCCGCGCATTGTGAAGAGTGTACCGCTTGCCCTTCGTCCCCGAGCACGCGATCACCGAACCCATCGACGCCGCCTGCCCCACGATGTAGGTGCAGATGTCCGGCTTCACAAAGTTCATCGTGTCCACGATGCCCAGCCCCGCCGTCACCGACCCGCCCGGAGAGTTCACATAGATGTGAATGTCCGACTCCGGATTCTCATTCGCAAGGAACAGAATCTGAGCCGTCACCAGGTTGGCCAGCTCATCGTTGATCCCGCCGCCAATGAACACAATGCGGTCCTTCAGCAATCGGGAATAGATGTCGTAGGAGCGCTCGCCGCGCCCGGTGTTCTCAACGACAATCGGAACCAGGTATGACATGTTCGGGTCGTCCGTGTGGGGTGTGTAAGTAGAAAGTCTCAGCAACCGTCGCCCTGCGCTTACTTCTTCTCTGCGGGTTCGAGAATCTCATCGACAAGCCCGTACTCCTTCGCCTCACCTGCGTTGAAGTACTTGTCGCGCTCGCCGTCCTCGCGGACCGTCGCGTCGGGCTGCCCCGTGTGCCGCGCCAAAATGCTCACAAGCAGGTTCTTGGCGCGGATGATCTGCTCCGCCTGAATCTGGATGTCCGCCGTCTGACCATACACGCCGCCGTACGGCTGATGGATCATCACCTTCGCGTGCGGCAGCATGTACCGCTTGCCCTTCTCGCCCGCCGCCAGCAGCAGCGAAGCGCCCGAATACGCGCGCCCGATGCAGTAGGTCGCGACCTTCGACCCCAGCGAACGCATCGTGTCGTAGATCGCAAGCGTGTCGTCAACCGCCCCGCCGGGGGAGTTGATGTAGAAGTTGATGTCCGTCCCGCGCTTCTGGTTGTCCAGATAGAACATCTGCATCATCAGCCGCGCCGCCGACGCCTGGTTGATCTCCCCGAACAGGAAGATCACCCGGTTCTCGAGCAACAGCTCGTCAATCGTCATCTCACGGGTCCGCTGGTACTGGATCGACATAAAGTTCGGCCCCTGATTGGGTGTCAACAGTCAAAGTCACTCGGTCCGGGCCGATCATAGGCGGCGCGAACCCGCGAAGGGCGATATCGGCCTTCCACGCCCCCCGTCTGAGAGAACCGCACCGGATTCCCGAATGATCCACCCGGATCAGAGCCCCCGCAGCACCCCGCCGCGCGCACCCGGACCCCGCTTTGGCGAGCCCGCCGATGCCCTGTAGGATTCGCCCCTTCCCCCTCTCGCGCCGCCGCATCGCCGGTGGACAACCCCCGGAGCCAGTTCGTTGCCCACCGCGGTCATCTCCGACATCCACGCCAACGCCGAGGCCCTCCGCGCCGTCCTCGCCGATATCGACGCCAAGGGCATCAACCGAATCATCTGCCTGGGCGATGTCATCGGCTACGGCCCCGAGCCCCTCGAGTGCGTCGATCTCATCGCCGAACGCTGCGACTGGTCACTCATGGGCAACCACGACTTCGCCGTCCTCTACGAACCCACCAACTTCAACCCCGGCGCCGAGCAGGCCGCCTACTGGACCCGCGCCCAGTTCGACGCCGAGACCGACACCGACAAGAAAGCCAAACGCTACCGCTTTCTCGGGCAGATGCGCGTCCGCGTCGTCGATGAACAGAGCGAGGCCGGCTTCCCCATGCTCGCCGTCCACGGCTCACCCCGCCGGCCCATCAACGAATACATCTTCGCAGACGATGTCCTCAGCGCGACCGACAAAATGTCGTCCATCTTCGCGCAGGTCGACCGTGCCGCCATCTGCGGCCACACCCACGTCCCCGGCGTCTTCACCGACGAGCCCGACTTCTACCGCCCCGATGAAGTCGGCGAGGGCGCCACCTACAAGTTCATCGAGTCGGAGAAGGTCATCGTCAATGTCGGGTCCGTCGGGCAGCCGCGCGACCACGACCCCCGCGCCTCCTACGCCGTCCTCCACTCCGGCTCCATCCAGTTCCACCGCGTCGAATACGATGTCGCCGCCACCGCGCAGAAGATCCGTGCCATCCCCGAACTGACCGACTGGCTCGCCGAACGCTTGTTCGAAGGGCGTTGATCTCTCAACGCCGACGCTACAGCGCACGCGACGCCTCGACAGGATTGAATAACCGACCATGCCCGCCGAAAAGAACATGACGCTCCGCGTCGTCGTCCCGATCATCGTCACCATCGCCGCCGTCGCCGTCGGCATCGCCTTCTTCATCAACGCCACCGGCCAGGGCCCGGGCGCATCCTCCAACAAACCCGCCGACGCCCAGCCCGCCGTCACACCAGCCGACGATCAATCCAAAGACGACGCCGCATCCGATCAACCCACCGACTCCGCCGCCCTGCCCGACGCGCCGCCGAACCCCGCGACCGACCAACCCGCGCGCGATGATCAGCCCGCCATCGAGCCCGCCGAAACCCCCGCGTCCGCAGCGCCCATCGCCGCGCTCCACGCGCGCCCCGTCCCCATCCAGGACGAAACCCTCGTGCTCGGCTCGCTCGACGAGTCTTCGCCCTACCGCCTCCGCGTCGAACTCACCACCATCGGCGCCGGCATCCAGCGCATCGAGTCCTCCAGCTACTACAAGACCATCCGGCACAAAGACCACTACCTCATCCAGCAGCGCCAGAACTCCGCAGACGGCTCCCGCGCCGCCATCCCCATGTCCGTCACCGGCATGATGGTCAACGGCCAGTGGGTCCCCCTCTTCAACACCGACACCCCCGAAGCCACCCGCCTCTGGCGCATCGCCTCGCAGACCGACACACGCATCGCCTTCGAAGCGATCATCGAGAACGAGTCCAACGATCCCATCGTGCGCCTCGTGCGCCAGTTCACGCTCAGCGAGGGCTCGTTCGACCTGCGCATCGATCTCCTCGCCGAAAACCTCACCGACGCCCCCCTCGAACTCTCCTTCATCCAGACAGGCCCCGTCGCCCTCCCCGAAGACCGCGGCGGCTACCGCATCCCCCTCGAGCGCGTCCGCTTCGGCGCGCTCCTCGATCCCAAGCGCGACCCATCCCGCGAGATCGTCGAGGGCGACCGCAAACTCCTCTCCATGTCCAAAGCGCTCACCATGAGCGAGCCCAAGTTCGATAAGCAGGGCAACCCGCTCCCGCCCGAAACCGTCTGGCCCAACGCAAACATCTACGACGGCTTCTCCGATCTCGTCTGGCTCGCACAGTCCTCGCGCTACTTCAGCGCCATCGCCCACGCCATGCCCGAAGAAGGCCAGGACAAGGCGCTCTGGGCCACGGCCAGGGTCTACCCGAAATCGCTGGTCTTCTACCGCACCGACAACAAGGGCCGGTCGATCGCGTACCCCGATGCCCTCCACCTCGAGATGCAGTCACGCGCGCTCACAGCCGAGCCGGGCCAGACGCTCAATCTCCCCATGGGCTTCTACGCCGGCCCAACCTCCGAGCGATACCTCGCCGGCTCCGAGAACCCCGTCTACTCGCGCACCGCGATGGACTCCATCGTCATCTACCAACTCTCCTTCGGCATGTGCGCCATGTGCACCTTCCAGTGGCTCGCCGATCTCCTCCACGCGTTCCTGAGCATCCTCCACAAGTACGTCGTCTTCGACTGGGCGCTGGCCATCATGGTCCTGGTCGTCTGCGTACGCACCATCCTCCACCCCATCACCAAGAAGTCGCAGATCTCCATGATGCGCTTCTCCAAGCAGATGCAGGCCCTCGCGCCCAAGCAGAAAGCCATCCAGGAGAAGTACAAGGACGACCGCGTCAAAATGCAGCAGGAAATGACCCGGCTCATGCGCGAGGAAGGCGTCAACTACGCCGGCATGCTCGGGTGCATTCCCATGTTCCTCCAGACGCCCGTCTGGATCGCGCTCTACGCGATGCTCTACACCGTCTTCGAACTCCGACACGAGC
>CALFMQ010000124.1 GCA_937879825.1 uncultured Phycisphaerales bacterium | reverse complement strand
TGGAATGGCGGCGGCGCATATGGGCGGGTTGAATATTCTACCCCGGCCCTCAGGGAAAGCCGATGCCATGCCGCCAGACCGGTCAGGGCGCAGGTCCGAGCCCGGCCCGGCGCCGGGCGAGTGGCCTCCCGGCTTTCGGTCATCCGGTTAGGTTCGCGAACCGGGACGGCCCCCGACGAGTATCACGCGCATGAAAACGAAGTGGTATCGGCGAGGTCTCGTCGCAACGATGGCATTGGCGTGCCCCGGATTGTTTCTGATCGGGATGGACGCCGCCGGCGCCACGAGCGACCCCGGTCCGCGTCCGGAGGGTGCATCCACCGAGAAGGACTCGTCCGGACCGTGGTACGTCCTGGAAACGAAAGGCGATGTCCCCGCGTCGGATCGAGAACTCCTGGATCGGGCACTAAGAACAGGCGCGGAGTCGCTCGAAGCGTATTTCGACGATGATGCGCTCAACACCACCCTGCGATTGCTCTCGATTCGAGTCGTGATTCATGCCGAGCCCGACGAGTTGGCCAACGAATACACGGCAACGACCCGGTCCGGTTTCGCGAACGACGCGGCGGGGTCTTATGACGCCGAGATCCATATGCTCGCGCCGTCGGCACATCCCCAAGGATTGACCACCTCGATCGGCGAACCGAAGGATCGCGCCTACTTCGAGCGATTGGCGGTGCACGAACTGAGCACGGTGCCGCTCGAACTGGCGACACGGATCAAGAGCGAGGGTTGGCGTCTGCGCACCGCGCCGGCCTGGTTCGTGCAGGGATACGAGGAGTACCTCGGCATGACCTGCGCGCCCGGAGACGCCGGGAAAGCGGCATTGGCCCGACGCACGGCGATGGTGGTGAACGACCCGCACCAAGTGGATGACTCATTCGGTCTTGATGTGCGCGATCCCTACGCGACGGGCGCTGTCCTCATCCGATTCATGCACGAGCAATACGGAGCGGCGGGCGTCCGCCGCGTGCTGTCGAGCCACGAACCGACCTTCGGGCGCGCCATGCGGGCCTCGCTCGGCGTGGATCTGGACGGATTCATGCGTGACTGGCGCGCGTGGCTTGAGCGGCAGTCCGCGCCGGAATGAGGACTCGGTCACACCGCGTCCTTCCCCAGCAGCATCGCCAGCGCTGCGCCAGGATCCTCGTGACGCATGAGCGACTCGCCCACGAGGATGATGCGGACGCCCTCCCTGCGCAGTTTGGAGATGTCCTCGCGCGTGCGGATGCCCGACTCACTCACCAGCACCGTCGGGTCGTCCACCAGATCCAGCAGGCGGAGCGTGTGGTTGAGGTCGGTGGTCATCGACGAGAGATCACGATTGTTGATCCCCAGCAGGTTGTAGGACCGCAGCGGGAAGCCCACATGGGGCCGGACCCTGAGCAGGTTCTCCATCGAGTGGACCTCGACGAGCGAGGTCAGTTCCAGTTCATGGGCGAGGATCATCATGTCCACCAGCTGCGACTCGTTGAGCGTCTCGGCGATCAGCAGAATCGCGTCGGCCCCGTACGCGCGGGACTCCCAGACCTGCCACGGGTCCACGATGAAATCCTTGCGGAGAACGGGCAGCGGCACCGCGTCGCGGATCGCGTGGATGTAGGACAGGTCGCCCGCGAAGAACTCCCGATCGGTCAGGCAGGAAATCGCTGAAGCGCCGTTGGCGTGGTACCGTCGGGCGATGCGGACCGGGTCGAAACCCTCATCCTGGTACTCGGGTCGGATCCACCCGGCCGACGGGCTCTTGCGCTTGATCTCCGCGATCACGGACATGTGCGCAGCGCTGGGGTGGCGCACCAGTGCACCGAAAAAGTTGCGCGGCCGCCCCAGTTCCTCAATCATGGACTTGAGGTCGTCGATCGTGCGCTCGCGCTTGGCCGCTTCGACCTCCCGGCGCTTGTGGTCGACGATCATCTCAAGAGTAATGGGATCCGGCATGCGTGGGTGTATCGGCAGATTGAGCGTGGGTGTCGCGGGTTTAGTGGTGTTATCGGCGCGGGCAACGGCGCAGGACGCCGCCCCGGCGGACGGCGCGGGCATTGTAGAGAGCGTCACCAGTGACGCCGCCACCAGCGCGAGCGCGTTCGACTACGCCATCCTGGCGGTGCAGGCCGTGCTGGCGCTGGCCGCCGTGTGGATCGTTCGTTCGAAGCGGCTCCATCGCCCCGTGCCGGGAAGATTGACGCCCGCCGAGCCGATGCCCGTGATCCCGCCCGTGATGCTGCTCGTCGGCGCGCTGGTGCTCTTTCTCGCGGAGTTTCTCGGGGCCGGGAGTGCGGCGGCGCTCCTGAAACTGAAAGCCGGCGAGGCGGCGACCTTCCGCGACACCACGCTGGCGATGACCGGGCATTACGCGGGCTTCGCCGCGGGCCTGATCGTTCTGAGCGTCATGGTGCCGCATGTGTGCAAGGCGATCGGGCTGCGGTTCCGAGTATCGGACGGCGTGCGCGGCATCGGCGGGGCGCTGGTCCTCATCCCGATCGTCATCTTCATCGCGACGCTCGGGGCGCTGGCGGGTGATCTGCTCAATCAATCGACCGTCGATCGGACCGCCCACGACGGGCTCATGCGGTTCGTGACCAGCGACGACCCAAGCATGCGATGGTTGTTCGCGCTGCTGGTCGTCGTCGCGGCGCCGATCGCCGAGGAAACCATGTACCGCGGGTTGATTCAGTCGGCGTTCCTGCGCGCATCGCGGAGCCCGTGGACGGCGATCGTTGCAACGAGCGCGATCTTCACCTTCATGCACGGGCCGGTCGTGGCGTGGTACGCGCTCCCGGCGTTGTTCGTCCTGTCGCTCGGGCTGGGGGTCGCGGCCGAACGGACCAAAGGCCTGCTGGCGCCGATGGTGATCCACGGACTCTTCAATCTTCTCAATGTCGGGTTCGCTACCCTATCCGCCCCATGACCCCATCCCCCAAGCAGTCATCATCCGCCAAGCCGCGCGTCCTGACCGGCGACACGCCCACCGGGCGCCTGCACCTCGGGCACTATGTCGGCTCGATCGAGAATCGCCTGCGCCTGCAGGCCGATTACGACTGCTACTTCCTGCTGGCGAACATGCACGCGTTCACAACGCGCGCCGACAAGCCCGACGACATCCGCCGCGACACGCTCGAGATCGTCAAGGACTGGATCGCCTGCGGGATCGATCCCGAGCGGTCGACGGTGGTGCTGCAGACCGAGGTCCCCGCGATCGCCGAACTGACATGGTTCTTCGCGATGCTGGTGCCCTTCAACAGGGTGATGCGCAACCCGACGCTCAAGACCGAGATCGACTCCAAGGGGCTGGGCGACACGTATTCCTTCGGCTTCCCGATGTACGC
>CALFMQ010000123.1 GCA_937879825.1 uncultured Phycisphaerales bacterium | reverse complement strand
AATCGAGCGTGAGGATGGAGCCGCGCTGGACCTGGTCGGGCGTGGGCGAGGTTTCGGAGGGATCGGTGCCGTGCTGGTGCTCGCCCGCGTCGATGCCGTGGTCGGCGGGGTCGGTGTAGATGATGAGCCCGATCGCGCCGGCCTCCTGCGCGTACTTGGCTTTGTAGCCGCGGAAGTTCCCGCCGTAGCGCGCGATGACGATTTTGCCGGCGATCTCGACGCCGGCACTCTTGAGTTTCTCGAAGTCTTCGAGGCGCCCGTAGTTGGCGTAGACGACGGCGCCTTCGGCGACGCCGGAGCCGGAGTAGGCGTTCCACGCGATGTCTAGGTCGGGGCTGGCGGTGTCCGGGTCGGAGTCCAGTACGGGTTCGGTGATGCTCAGTTCGACTTCTTCGGGTGCGGTGATGCGCAGACTGGCGCTGATCGGGCTGCAGAGGTACGCCTCGAACCAGTGCGTCTCGACGCTGAGCCCCATGTCTTTGAATGCGCCGGCCATGCGTTCGATCTGGCGCAGGTCGCCGTCGGTGCCGGCGCGGTGCGGCTCGGAGCCCAGCAGATCGTGCCACGCGCGGAGTCGGGCGGGGTCCACCGCTTCCTGCAAGGCGGTTTCTCGCTCGTGCCGGGCTTCGGTTCGGTCGGCGCGGAAGCCGGGGATCTCACCCTGACGGGCTAGGCCGATGGGGGCGCACGCGAGGGACAGGGCGATCACGAGGAGCGTTCGGTTCTGTAGCATGGCGACATCGTAGTCAACCGACGACACCCGCCCGCGAGGTTCAACCATGCTCCGCATCAAGCCGTTCGCCGCCCTCCGACCCAAGCCCGGTCTTGAGACCAAGATCGCCTCGGTTCCCTACGACGTTGTGGACCGCGATGAGGCGCGTGAACTCTCGCGCGACAACCCGCTCAGTTTTTTGCATGTCGTCCGCCCTGACGCCGACCTGCCGGATGATGTGGACGCTTACGACGACCGCGTCTATGCGCAGGCGCAGAAGGCCATCAACAAGCTCACTTCCGACGGTTCGCTCATCCGCGAGCCGGGCGAGTGCATCTATCTTTATCGCCAGGAGATGGAACTGCTCGGCAAGCGGGGCTCGCAAACGGGCGTGGTGTGCTGCTGCCATGTCGAGGATTACAACCGCGACATCATCAAGAAGCACGAGAAGACGCGCCAGGACAAGGAGGACGACCGCACGCGGCACGTGCTGTCGATCAACGCCAACGCCGGGCCGGTGTTCCTGATGCACAAGGACATCGCCGACGCCGCGGCGCTGGTCGCCAAGGACACCAAGGGTGCGGCCCTGTATGACTTCACGGCGACGGACGGGGTGCGGCACACGATCTGGAAGGCGTCCGACGCGGGCGCGTATGTCAAGGCGTTCGGGCAGCTCCCGGCGGCGTATGTGGCCGACGGGCATCATCGCAGCGCCAGTGCGGCACGCGCGGGCGCGGAGCGGAAATCGAAGAACCCCAAGCACACCGGGAACGAGGAGTACAACTGGTTCCTTACCGTGCTGTTCCCGGCCAGCGCGCTGACGATTCTCCCCTACAACCGCATCGTGAAGGACCTCAATGGTCTTTCGCCTGCGCAGCTGCTCGACAAGATCGGTGCGATCGCGCATGTGACGCCGGAGGTCGATCCGACGCCGCGGAGCACGGGATCGTTCTGCATGTACCTCGACGGCAAGTGGTGGAATATCGAGCTGCCGGAGCGGTCGATCGACAAGAGTGACCCGATCGCGAGTCTCGATTATGTGCTGCTCTACGACCGCATCCTCGCGCCGATGCTGGGCATCGGCGACATCCGCAAGGACAAGCGGATTGACTTTGTGGGCGGGATCCGCGGCACGGCGGCGCTGAAGAAGGTTGTGGATTCGGGCAAGGCGAGCGTCGCGTTCTCGATGCACCCGACGACGGTCGAGCAGATCATCCGGGTGTCGGACGCGGGGCAGATCATGCCGCCCAAGAGCACCTGGTTCGAGCCCAAGCTGCGATCGGGGCTGCTCGTCCACACCCTCGATTGAGAAGGCGACCCCCGCGGTTTTGCGGGGGCGACCCGAACATTCTGAGGCAACTCGGGCGTCACGCCTTTTGGCGATTCGCTCTAGAATCCGGTTCGCGGAATCATTCTTGCCACGCCCCCCCGCCCCCCCGCCCCCCCCGTCCCCCACTCCCGCCCCCTCACACGGAGACCTCCCTTGAAGGTACTGATCGCGGACAAGTTTCAGGCGTCCGGAATTGACGCCCTCCGTTCGCTCGGACTCACGGTCGAGTCCCACCCGGACACCTCGCCCGACGATCTGCCGGCGCTGATGAGCAAGGTCGATCCCGATGTGCTGGTGGTGCGATCGACGAAGGTGCGCGCGCCGGTCTTCGAGACGGCCAAGAAGCTCTCGCTTGTTGTTCGCGCCGGCGCGGGCGTGGACAACATCGACATGCCCGCGGCCTCGGCGCGCGGCGTGTTCGTGGCCAACTGCCCGGGCAAGAACTCCGTCGCGGTTGCTGAACTGGCGTGGGGATTGATTCTCAGCGCCGACCGACGCATCCCCGATCAGACGATCGAACTCCGCGAGGGCAAGTGGAACAAGAAGGAGTATTCCAAGGCGCGGGGCTTGTACGGGCGCACGCTGGGCGTGATCGGCACGGGCAACATCGCGCTGGAGATCATCAAGCGCGCCAAGGCCTTCGGCATGGACGTGGCGTGCTGGTCCCGCTCGCTTACCGATGTGAAGGCGAAGGAGATGGGGGTGGCGGCGTACCCGTCTCCCGTCGCGGTCGCGAAGGTCTCCGATGTGGTGACGGTCAATGTCGCCGGCAACAAGGAGACCGAGGGCCTCATTAACAAGGCGTTTATCGACGCCCTCCGCGACGGCGCGATTTTCATCAATACCTCGCGTGGCTCCGTCGTTGATGAGCCGGCGCTGCTGGATGCCGTCAAGAAGCGCGGCATCCGCGCCGGGCTCGATGTCTTCATGAACGAGCCGGGGCCCAACGACAAGGAGTTCAGGTCCGAGATCGCGGCGTCGGCGGGCGTGTACGGCACGCACCACGTCGGCGCCTCGACGGATCAGGCGCAGGACGCGATCGCCGACGAGACCGTCCGTGTGATCCGGACCTACCTCATCACGGGCGAGATCCCCAATGTCGTGAACCAGATCGCCAAGACGAGCGCCACCCGGCTGCTCGTGGTGCGCCATCTGAACAAGCCGGGCGTGCTGGCGCACGTCATCGGTGCGCTGGGCAGCGCGCGGGTGAATATCGAAGAGATGGACAATGTGATCTTCGACGGCGGCAAGGCCGCGTGCGCCCGAATCCAACTCGACTCCGAACCCGACGCGCAGGTGATGGACCGCATCAACCGCGGCTCGCCCGATGTGCTGAGCGTCGACCTGACCGTCATCGACTGATTAGCGGAACGAACCACCCGCCGCCCACGGCGCGGCATCTGCAACTCCGAGGAACCAAGACATGAGCGAGCGTGCATACAACTTCTCCGCCGGACCCGCGATTCTCCCCGAGCCGGTGCTGAAGCAGGCGCAGAAGGACATCTGGAACATCTTTGACTCGGGCATGGGGGTGCTGGAGCTGAGCCACCGCGGGCCGCAGTTCGACCGCATCCTGGCCGAGGCCGAGGCCGACTGCCGGGAGGTCGGCAACATTCCCGACAACTACCGCGTGCTCTTTTTGCAGGGCGGCGCGACGCTCCAGACCGCGATGATTCCGATGTCCTTCCTGCCCGCGGGCGAGACCGCTGATTACTTCGATACGGGCAAGTGGGCGTCGGACGCGATCAAGGAGGCCAAGAAGTTCGGCACGGTGCATGTTGCCGGCACGACCAAGGAGCTCAAGTACAAGCGTCTGCCCACGGAGGCGGAGACCAAGTTTTCGCCCGATGCCGCCTACTGCTTCTTCGTGTCCAACAACACGATCTACGGCACGCAGTGGCACAACCTGCCCAAGAGCAAGGCGCCGATCGTCTGCGATATGTCGTCTGACTTCTTCTGCCGCCCGCACGACTTCACGAAGTACGCGATGGTGTACGCCAGCGCGCAGAAGAACATCGGCCCTTCGGGGCAGGCGATCGCGGTGATCTCGGATGAGTTCCTCGCCA
>CALFMQ010000122.1 GCA_937879825.1 uncultured Phycisphaerales bacterium | reverse complement strand
GCACCGGCCCCCACCACCGCGATGTCTTGCGCACGTTCGCTGCTCACGCGGGCGATTCAACTCGGGGCGAGACCGGCCAGTCCAGATGGAAGAACTTCCCACGCGCCTCATCGACGCGCTCATACGTATGCGCCCCGAAATAGTCCCGCTGCGCCTGCAACAACTTCGCCGGCAGCACCGCGTGCCGGTACGAGTCGTAATACGCCAGCGCCGACATCATCGCCGGCATCGGCACACCCCCCACCGCCGCCGACGCCACCACCTCACGCCACGCGCCCTGACCCTTCGCGATCGCTTCGCCGAAGAACGGATCCAGCAACAGGTTCACGAGCGACTTGTCCCGCCGGTACGCCTGCGTGATCCGCTGCAGGAACCGCGCCCGGATGATGCACCCGCCACGCCACATCGCCGCCAGCCCCGCAAAGTCCACGCCCCACCCGTACTCCGCGCTCGCAGCCGCCATGATCTGGAACCCCTGCGCATAGGCGCAGATCTTCGAGCAGTACAGCGCGTGCTCCACCGCCTCCACGAACCGCTCCTCGGCGCCGAACCGCGCCGTCATCGCCCGGCGCGCCTCCTCGTGCCCCGGCCCCCGAAGCACCCCGCTCGCGCGCACACGCTCGTCCTTCAGCGCGCTCATCCCCCGTGCAAAGACCGCCTCCGCGATCGTCATTGCCGGCGCGCCGAACTTCAGCGCCGCCTCGCTCGTCCAACGACCCGTCCCCTTCTGCCCCGCCTTGTCCAGCACCACATCAACAAACGGCTTGCCCGTCCGCGCATCCTTCTCCGCGAGAATGTCCGCCGTGATCTCGATCAGGTACGAGTCCAGCTCGCCCCCGTTCCACGCCGTGAACACCTCGGCGCACCGCGCCGGCTCAAGCCCGGCAACGCCCCGCAGCAGGTGGAACGCCTCGCAGATCAACTGCATGTCCGCGTACTCGATGCCGTTGTGCACCATCTTCACGAAGTGCCCCGCCCCATCCGGCCCCACATACCCCGTGCACGGCTCGCCGCCCGTCACCGGCTCGCCCGCGCTCGCCGTCTCGATCGGCCTGCCCGTCTCCGCGTCCACCTTCGCCGCGATCGCCTTCCACACCGGCTCGAGCAAATTCCACGCCTCCAGGTCCCCGCCCGGCATGAGCGACGGCCCGAACCGCGCGCCCAGTTCCCCGCCCGACACGCCCGACCCGATGAAGTGAATCCCCCGCGCCCGCAGCGTCTGCTCGCGCCGCTGCGTGTCCTCCCAGTGCGCGTTGCCCCCGTCAACAATCAAATCCCCCGCGTCCATCTCGTCCGCCAACTGCCCGATCACGGCGTCCGTCCCCGCCCCCGCCTGCACCATGATCACCACCCGCCGGGGCCTCTTGAGCGACGCAACGAATTCCCGCAGCTCCGCGTACCCCGCAAGCGACCCGCCCAGCTTCCCGAACGACCCCGCCGGGTGCTCCCCAACGAACTCCGTCATTTTCGAGGTCGTCCGGTTGTACACCGCGATCGCGAAGCCGTGGTCCGCGATATTCAGCGCGAGATTCTGGCCCATCACCGCCAGGCCGATCAGCCCGATGTCGTTCATGGGGGGCGTCGACGGTGAGGGCATGGCGCGTGCTCCGAGGGCGTGTCAGATCGATCCGCGATCGATTGTCGATGAGATACCCCCGCCGGGCAACCGCGCGCAAATAAAGAGGCGGCCCCAGAAGAGCCGCCTCCGATCCATTGCAATCAGACAAAGCGCCGCCGAGTCACCGACGACGACGGGAAGCCGCCAAGCCGACGCCCATCAGGCCCATCGAGGCCGCACCCGGCGTCGGAATCGCGATGAACAGGAAGTCCTTGGTCCCGCCCGAGTGGTGACTGCTGTCCAGCCACCCGCGCCCGACCCAGTACCCCTGCCCCTCCTGCGGATGCCCCGCCAGGCGGTGTTCGTCCTGCAGGAACAGGAACGAGTCGTTGTCCCCGTTGTTCACATCAAACATCGAGAAGATCGTGCCATTGGCCACATCGGGGTTGCCCAGCGAAGTGAGCGTCCCGGTATTCATCGGGTCGCTGGGTGAGACCACCCACCCCGTCCCGTCCGGCCCGACATTGGCCCGGTACTCGAAGTCGAGCGCGTACGCGCCCTCGCCGAACCCGTACCCCGTGCCGGTATCCACCCCGCCGAACACGGTGCCGGCGATCGTGATGCGATAGTCACCCCCGCCATCGTCATATACCGACAGCACCGTGTCTCCAAAGGTGTTCATCGAGAAGGTTGTCACACCCCCGGTGCCACCAATGGAGCTGAACAGGTTGTCGAAGCGCAGGCCATACGGCGGCGGATTCTCGTTCCCGTCCGGATGGTCATAGCACTGATACGAAGCAATAAGGCCCGCATTCGCCGAAGCGCACAGGCAGCACACACCGGCGAGAATCGCCGATGGCAGGACGCGTTCCATGTTTTCTTCCTTCCCGAATTGACTTCCCATCCAGCCGACCCGCATGACCCCCATGCGGCATCGACAACCCAACCTTCGAATCACGGACCGTTCAGCCGCGATTACCGGCGAGTATGGCACGCACTCCGATCAACGCAATCGATGACCCCAAAACGGGGGGAGCATTCTCAAAACCAGGTCCTAATATCTTCCAAACGACCAGGCCGCCCGAACCGATGCCCGATGGCAAGACCGGAGACTCCCCGCTATCCTTGTGCCCCCCCATGGCTCAGATCAGAGAAATCAAACTCCGGATGAAGGCGGTCGCGAACATCAAGCGCATCACGCGCACGATGCAGATGATCGCAACCAGCAAGTTCTCACGCGCCCAGATGCGTGCTACGGCATCCAAGCCGTACACCGAGGGCGTCTTCGACCTCGTCCGCGAACTCTCCGCCCGCGCCGGCAACATCTCCCACCCCCTCATCGAGGGCACGCGCGCCGGTGCCAAGGCGCCGGAGATCGTCCTCGTCCTCACATCCGATCGCGGGCTCTGCGGCCCCTACAACGGCTCGGTCCTCCGCACCGCCATGCCCTACCTCCGCGCCAAGACCGAAGCGCCGCGCCTCACCGAGATCGTCGGGCGCAAAGGCCTCGGCGTCCTCAAGTTCAACAAGTTCACCATCGCGGCGCACCACGCCGAGTTCGGCGACAACCCCAAGTTCGACGATGTCGAGCGCCTCGCGCAGCGCTACATGGACGAGTTCACGCGCGGCGAGATCTCCGGCGTCAAGGTCGTCTACATGCGCTTCCTCTCCACCGCGCGCCAGCGCCCGGAAATGCTCCAGCTACTCCCGCTCAAGCCGCCCGCGCCCGCCGAGGGCGAAGTGGCCGCCGCCTCGGTCGAGTACGAGTTCACACCCGAACCGAAGAAGCTCCTCAACGACCTCCTGCCCGTCACGGTCAAGACCACGCTCTACCAGTGCTTCCTCGACGCCGTCGTCTCCGAGCACGTGGCGCGAATGGTCGCCATGAAGGCCGCCACAGATAACGCGGGCAAGATGGGCAAGTCGCTGCAGCGCACGTTCAACCGCGCCCGCCAGGCGCAGATCACGACGGAACTGATGGAAGTGATCTCCGGCGCCGCCGCCCTCGAATAATCGCACCGAGTCCGCTCGAAAAATCGCTCGCGAATCATCGCGATCGCTGTTCGCACGCGCACGCCCGCGCGGTAGACTGATCTCCCCGTGGTGAGGCGGGATGCAGGCGGGAGAGTGAGACATGGCCACAGCGCGAGAGCGATACGCCGACGATGCTTTCGAGCGTTCACTCGCGCAGTTCGAACGCCTCGTCCAGAGCGTCGGCGCCAAACGTTTCGCCGCCGCCATGAACCTCACAACCCGGCAGGTCAACCGGATGCTCTCCGGCACGCAGCCCAACCCGGTCGATCGAATCGTCCGCACCCTCCAGTCATGCGAAGCGCAGGTGGGCGACGAGGTCATCGAGTACATCTGCCAGGAAGCCGGTGGCTCCTTCGTCCGCGACGAAGCCACCATCGACGCCTCCGCCGTCAACGCCGTCCGCGAATGCGCCGAAGCGATCGCCGCAATCTCAGACGGCCAGATCACCGTCATCGACGAACGAGAAGTCCGCCAGGCCATCGCCGCGCTCACATCGCTCGTCCGCATGGCCCAAGCCCAGCGCGTCGACGGCCAACCCGTCAAGATCAAGCCCGTCGTCCGATCCGAGGCGCTCAATCACGACCGCTCGCGCAAGGACTGACCGCGCCCCCGCTCAACGCAGGAACATCCCCGCGATCGCGGCCGTCGTCCAACTCGCCAGCGCGCCCGCGACCATCGCCCTCGGCGCCAGCCGCGCCAAGTCCCCCCGCCGCGACGGCGCCAGCGCCGAAATCCCGCCGATCTGAATACCGATCGACGCCACATTCGCGAACCCGCACAACGCGAACATCGAGATCGCCGACGACCGCGCGCTGATCCGCGCCCCCTCCGTGTCGTGAATCATCTCAGTCAGCGAGCTGTACGCGATGAACTCCGTCAGCATCACCTTCTGCCCCATGAGCGAACCCACCTCGCCCGCATCGGTCCAGCCCACCCCCATCACCCACGCCAGCGGCGCCAGCACCGCGCCCAGCGCCCATTCCACGCTGAACACCGGCAGCCCCCGCGCCTCGCGCCACGCCGCAACGCCCTCCAGCCCGCTGAACCACGCCAAGGGCCAGTTCAGCAGCGCCACGATCGCCACGAACGCGATCAGCATCGCCGCCACATTCAGCGCCAGCTTCAGCCCGTCCGTAGCGCCGATCGTCGCCGCCTCGAACACATTGGTCGCACGCTCGCTCTCCCCAAGCTCCACATGCCGCTCGTCGGGCGGGCGCTCCGTCTCCGGCATCACGATCCGCGCCATCACGATTGCCGCCGGCGCCGACATCACGCTAGCCAGGAGCAGATTGCGCGTCACCATCTCGCGCGCCGCATCGTCCGCGCCGCCGAGGAGCCCCACATACGCCGCCAGGACAGACCCCGCCATCGTCGCAAACCCGCCCACCATCAGCAGCATCAACTGCGCCCGCGTCATCCGAGCGAGCAGCGGCTTCACAACGAACGGCGCCTCTGTCTGACCAATAAACACATTCGCCGCCGTCACCAGCGCCTCCGCGCCCGTCACACCCATCGTCCGCCGCAGCACCCACGCCAGCCCCGCGATGATCTTCTGCATGATCCCGAAGTGGTACAGCACCGCGCTCAGCGCCGCGAAGTAGATAATCACCGGCAGCGCCCGAATCGCGAACACCCACCCCCACGGCCCCGACTCGTCCGACAGCGCTTTGCCGAAAATGAACTCGATCCCCGCACGCGCCGAGTCGATCACGCCCGTCACGAACACCGCCAGCACATTCACGGCTGCAACAATCGGCGGGAAAGTCAGCGCCAGCGCCGCGATCACAACCTGCACGATCACACCCGCGAGCACCAGCCGCCACGGCACGCGCTTGCGATCAAACGAGATCAGCCACGCGATCGCGATAAATACCGCGACGCCCAGCACGCCGATGAGTCGTTCCATGCACGCTCATCTACCACAACCTCGCCCGTCTGGAAACAAAGCGACCGAGACGGGTCCGCCTCGGTCGCCTGGAGGAGATACGCCCCGGCGGGCCGTGTCGCTCGCCCCGCGCCGGCCACTCCGGGGTCTCGCTATCGCCGGTCATTCTTGCCCCGCCCCGCCGAGTCGTGCAACCCCCCCATCCAAAGGGGTAATCCCCGGTAGACAACCCGCGCTCAGTTCAGCGGCGTGGTCAGCACATCAAACACATACGCGCCGAACCACGCCCCGCCCGTCGCCGTCAGGTGCGTCGAGTCGAACATGAACCCCAGCGACCACATCTCCGACCACCCCGAGAACAGATCGAACAGGTTGATGTACCCGATCCCGCGCTCGCACGCGATCTTGCGGTACAGGTCCGCCTCCAACTCGATGTCCGTGATGAACGGGTGATGCGTCATCAGAATGATCGGCGTGTCGGGCAGCGCCTTCTGATAGAAGTCCAGCAGCGCGTTCGTGTCCGCCTCGAAGGTCTCACGCTCGTCGTACGAACTCCAGTCCAGCATCACAATGAGCAGATCCGGCCGCATCGCGATCAACTGCGCGCCCACGACCTTGTTCACACCGCCCAGGAAGTCCCGCGGCCCCTGCCCGCCCCGCGCCACGCGAATGTACGAAGCGCCCGCGACGCCCGATCGCATCTCCATCCCGTTCAACTGCAACAGCCCGCCGCCCGCCCACTCGATCCGCACCGTGTTGAGCGTGTCGTTGTCGAGCGCACCGGTATCGAAATCGATCGACGCATGCCGCACGCGCGCCGCGAACTCATCCGCCGTCAGCGGAGCAGGCCTGATCACCGCCCGCTCGCCCCCGCGCAAAGGTGCGGCCCACGCGCTCGCCGGCAACTGCCGCCCGCCGACGGGCGTCGCCGCCGAGAACAGCCCCAGGTAGTTCCCGTTGCACCACATCCGGAACGCCGCACCATCCGGAATCCGCAGGTAATGGAGCGTCGCGCTCGTCCCGTAGAAGTCCAGCTCGATCGCGCCGGGGCCGTCGATGTGCGTGTAGATCCCATCCGGCGACCACGCGCCCCACGGCAGCGGACGCGCCGAGTTCGCCGCCAGCCATCGCACATTCCCCGACAGGTTCGTCACCGCCGGGATGTTGTCCGGAGACAAGTCCTGCTCGCGCATCAACTGCCCCGGCCGCGCCGAGTTCCCGTTGGGCGACTTCGAGAACCCGTCACCGATCGCGAAGTACCCCTCGCCCCCATTGCCGAACACCGTGTGCAGATGATCGCGCAGGAACCAGTTGTACGAGTTGGCGCGATAACTGATCGAGTCGCCCACGATCATCACGCTCGCCTCGCGCCCCTGCGCCAGTTCGTTGTAGAAGCGCGCCGTCGCCTCATCGATGCCGAACACCAGCGGCCGCGGCGACTCCAGATCGCAATCACCGCCGCCCGCGCCCGCCATCGAAACGACCGCGCCGATGACAGCCAACGCCGAAGCGCGCAGCCAACCGCCCAATCGCCCGCGCTCGCAGTCTCTCAAGCAATACCTCACAAACCCCGGTCCGCTTACCCTCAACGATGCCACCGCATCGCCCCCCGTCAAGAACACCTATTGCGTATCCGCCGTGCCGATAATGGTGGGCGGCTCATCCCCATCCTCATCGTCGTCCGCGATCGAGCCCGCGATCTCCGACGCGATCCGGTCCTCCGTCCGGTCAAACCGCAGCACCGCACCCCCCAGCTTCACCTCGAGCCCCGGCGTCACCGCCAGCTCCCGCACCGGCCGCCCCCCCACCAGGCACCCGTGCGTCGAGCCCGTATCCCGAATCACCACCCCGCTCGGCCCCCCCGCACGCAACTCCGCGTGATGCCGCGACACCGAAGGAATCGCCACGCGAATCTCGCAGTCCGTCCCCCGCCCGATCCGGATCGGTCGCACCACATCCACCTCGAGACGCCGCAGCACCCTCCCGTCCTCCGTCCTGATCGTCAGGTCAAACATCGCCGCCTCCGAACCCCACCGAAACCGTCAACTCTTGTACGCCGGCTGCCCCACCGACTTCAGCAGACGCGCCAGCACCTCCTCGGTGCCAACCCGCTCCGCGCTCGCCGTGTAGTTCAGCACCAGCCGATGACGCAGCACCGCCGGCGCGATCCGCATCACGTGCTCCGCTCCGGGCGTCGGCTGACCCTCCAGCGCCGCCAGACACCGCGCGCCCAGAATCAACGCCTGCCCCGTCCGCGGCCCAGCGCCCCACGCGATGTACTTCGAGACCGACGCCGGGCACGACGCATCATCGGGCCGCGTCGCACGCGCTAGCGACACCGCGTACTCCACCACGTGCTCGCTCACCGGCACGCGACCGATCGCGCGCCGCAACCGCACCAACTCATGCCCGTCGAACAACGGACGCACCTCCGCCGTCCGCGCGCTGATCTCCTCGCTCTGCCCGACGATGTACCGCTCCTCCTGCACCGTCGGGTAATCCATCTTCAGCGCAAACATGAACCGATCCAGCTGCGCCTCGGGCAGCGGATACGTCCCCTCCTGCTCGATCGGGTTCTGCGTCGCCACCACGATGAACGGCGGATCGAGCGGCCTCGTCACACCCCCAACCGACACCTGCCGCTCCGCCATCGCCTCGAGCAGCGCCGCCTGCGTCTTGGGCGGCGTCCGGTTGATCTCGTCCGCCAGCACGATGTTCGCGAACACCGGGCCCGGCACAAACTGCATCCGGCGCTGACTCGTCACCGGGTCCGTCTGAATCAACTCCGCGCCCAGGATGTCGCTCGGCATCATGTCCGGCGTGAACTGAATCCGCCGGAACTCCAGCGCCAGACTCGAAGCAAGCGTCCGCACCAGCATCGTCTTGGCCAGACCCGGCACGCCGATAATCAGCGTGTGCCCCTGGCAGAACACCGCGACCAGCAAGTGCTCCACCGTCTCGTGCTGGCCCACCACCACACGGCGCACCTGCTCCTTCAGCTGCGCATACCGCGTCGCCAGCGAGTCCAGGTCCGCGATCGTCGGCATGCCGCCATCGTCTCGTGTCATGTCGCCTCCCGGACCACCAGGTGCGGAATAAAGGGGGGTTATGGGCGGTCGGTCCAATGACTGTACGCCCAACGACCGCCGCGGTTTCGATCACCCCGCCACTACCGCCCCGGAGAATGCCCCCGGAGCCCCCGGCCCCGCCCGATCCCATCGCATCCGCCGACCCCCGATGCAAGCCGAATCGAGAAAGATTCGCGCGCGCACATCGCGTTTCGCCCCTCGCAACGCCTGTCGCGCGCGCACCGGCGTATCCCGCGCGCAGAGCGCGATTTCAGCGTCAACCAACCCACGCGCTGCGGCACGCGCCGGATCAGGTCGATCCCGCACTGCCGACCGGTGTGTGAGCCCGTCGCGCAAGGGTGCATCAAACAAGGAGTTCCTCATGGCGGCGATCCGTTTGGGTGAAATACTGATTCGCCAGGGTGTGCTCACCGAGTCGCAGGTCAACCAGATCCTCATGACCCAGCGCTCATTGCAACGCCCGTTCGGCCTGCTCGCCGAACAGATATTCGGCCTTTCGCCCAACGCCGTCGAACGCGCCTGGGCCGAGCAATACGCCGCCATCACCGAGCACATCGATGTCCGCATCGAACGCAAGGAGCCCGATGCGCTCGCCGCCGTCGACCGCAGGCAGGCCTGGCAGTTCTGCGTCTTCCCCCTCCGCTTCGAGAACGGCGAACTCATGCTCGCCACACTCAAAAAGCAACTCCCCCGCGCGCTCCGCTTCGCGTCGCGCTGCGTCAACCACCCCTGCTACCTCGTCATCACCGAGCGCCGCATGCTGGGCGAAGCGCTCGCCGAGCACTACCCCATGGGCGGCCTCGGGCCCGACTCGCTCCCCGAAGAAACCACCGATGCGCCCGCGCTCGTCGGATACGACCCCGACGACATGCTCGCCGCCTGACCCCCCACGCAACGAAACACACTCCCGCAACGCACACCCGCGCCACGACTCCGGCGCGGGTGCTTGCGTTTATTGACGCTGCAATAACTCGATCAGCGCCAGCATCAACGGCGAGGTCTCATCCGGGACCAGCGGCGTCTCCGCGTTATTGAAGACGATCGTCACCACGAACCAGCGACCGTCCATCCGCTCCATCATCACGCCCGCGCACAGCACGCCCGGCTCGGCCCCCGCCGAGAACGACATCGAACGCCACAGCCCAGAGTCCACGCGGAACTGCTGATTCGCGCCCAGAATCTCCCGCAGCGCCTCCATCCCGGGCCGCAACGCCGTGTTCCGAAGATACAGAAGCACCGACGCCAGCTCCCGGCTCGACGCGAAGTGCCCCACCTTGTCGACGCCCTGCGGCTTCACCCAGAACTTCATCAACTCCGCGTCGATCGTGTCGAACCCGTCCAGCATCGCCCGCCGACCCGCAACATCCGCCACCGCATACGCCGACTGCAACTCCGGATCGAACGACATCTTGAGCTCGTACGCCTCCTTCGTCGTCAGGAACGGCCCGTTCGCCGCCGAGTCCGTGCGCACGCCCTCCACAAACGTCGTCAACCGCGCCACGCCCACCCAGTCGATCAAATGGTCCGTCGCCGTGTCATCGCCCTGCAGCATCTGTCCCGCCAGCGACGCCACCATGTGCTCCACGCCCTCCGGCGTCTGCTTGAGCGGCGAGTCCGGAACGCTCTTGAGCGACTCGCGAATCGCCACCATCTCCTCCCACGAACCATCACCCGACGCCACCTTCTCCGCCACCGCCCCCAGCACATACAAAGACATCGCGCCCGAAATATTGAGCGACTTCTTCTCATTCATCAGCGCCACCGGCGCGATCGCGTTCTGCCCCTCGCGGTCAACGACCTCCCACACCGTCACGCTGTAGTCATACCCCGCCGCGTCCAGCCGGTCCGCGAGCGTCTGCCAATCGTGCGCACGCTCGATCCCCGGCGTCGGCGCGGGCTGGAACACCAGCGAGTCGATCTTCCCCGGCTCGTCCTCCGTCGTCGTCACACGAAGCACCCATCGCTCCGGGTCAGCCGCCGAACGCAGGTACGCGATCAGCGCATCCTCCTGCGACTCGATGATCACCGTCGGGAACATCCACCCCGCCGCCTCGCGCCCCTGCGCGATGAACTCGCGGAACCCGTCCTCGCCAACCTGGTCGATCACGCGCTGCGTCGCGTAATCCGACACCGCGCCCATCTCCCCGCCACGGAACATCTCCAGCAGCCACGCCACCCGCGCCCCCGCCCGGGTGTCGGGCAGGTCCACAACGGGCTCGTAGGGCATCCACTCCGGAGTCTGCGGCCCGACGAAGTTCTCCGCCACCGCCGGCGGCGTGTACCGCGCCTCCGCGCAACGGACCAACATCGTGACGCCGACCAACGCCAGCACGAAAACCACAGCGCGCATGCGCATCATCGTTCGCTCCCCAGACAAAGCCCACGCCGCTCAGGCGCGGGCGTGATCAATCCTCTTCCTCGTGCGGCTTGAACTGCGCCACGATGTCCGCCTGCACATTGGGCGGCGTCTGCTCGTCGTGCGAGTAGTCCATCACGAACGAGCCCTGCCCGCCCGTCATGCTCTTGAGCTGCGACGAGTAGTTGTTCATCTCCGACAGCGGCGCCTTCGCCCGAATCATGCACAGGTCGCCCGCGATGATCTGCGTGTCCTCGATCTGGCCACGCTTGCCCGACAGGTCCGAAGTAATGTCGCCCATCGATGTGTTCGGGGCGGTGATCTCCACCTCCACGAACGGCTCCAGCAGCACCGGGCGCGCCTTCTTGAATGCGTCGATGAACGCACGCTTGCCCGCCGCCACAAACGCGACTTCCTTCGAGTCCACCGGGTGGTACTTGCCGTCGTACACGCTCACGCGCACGCCACGCACCGGGTACCCCGCGATCGCGCCACCCTCCATCGCCTGCTTGATGCCCTTCTCGATCGCCGGCATGAACTGCCGCGGAACCGATCCGCCCACCGTCTCATCAACGAACTCCAGGCGCCCCGCCCACGGGTCGTGCGAGTCGATATCACCGTTCACGCTCAGCGGCTCGATCCGCAGGTACACCTCGCCGAACTGCCCCGCGCCGCCCGTCTGCTTCTTGTGGCGGTGATGACCTTCCGCCTTCCCCGCGATCGTCTCCGCGTACGCGATCCGGGGCGGCTGCGTGTCCAGCTCCAGCTTGAAGCGATTCTTGAGCCGCTCCAGCATCATCCGCATGTGCAACTCGCCCATCGCGCGCAGCACCGTCTGGTGCGTCGCCGCGACACGCTCAACATGGAAGGTCGGGTCCTCCTCCGCCAGCTTCGCCAGCGCCCCGCCCACCTTCGCCTCGTCGTTGCGCGACTTCGCCTCCACCGCAAGCCCGTACATCGGGCGCGGCATCGCGATCACCTTGAACCGCAGATTGTCCAGGTCGTGACCCGCGTGCAACACCGAGTTCGGGTGCAACTCATCGATCTTCGTCAATCCGATGATGTCGCCCGGCACCGCCTCGTGCACCTCGGCGTGGTCCTTGCCGTTGATCTTCAGGAGGTGCGCCAGGCGCACCGGCTTCTTCGAGTCCCCGATGTGAAGCGACTCGCCCGCCTTGATCGTCCCCTGATGCACCCGCGCCATCGCGAGCTTCCCGACGAACTGATCCGTCGTCACCTTGAACACATGCGCCACCGTCGTCTTCGACGGATCCGCCGCCGCGAACCACTCCGAGTCCTCGCCGCCCTGCGTCAGCACGAAGGGGCGCGGGTTGCCCTCGCACGGCGACGGGCACAACACCTCGAAGATGTGCAGCATGTCATCGATGCCCGCGCCAGTCCGCGATGAACTGAACAACACCGGCACCAGGTGCCCCTCGCGCAGCGCCTTCTCGAACGCGTCGTGCAACTGCTCCTTCGAGAGCGAACCCTGCGACAGGTACGACTCCATCAGCTTCTCGTCCACCTCGACCACCTGATCGATGATCGCCGTGTGCCCCTCCGCCACCGATGAGAACGCCACCTGACCGTCCGACTTCTCCCACAGGTCCACCACATCCGACCCGTCCGGCGTCGGCAGGTTCACCGGCAACACCTCGCGCCCGAATGTCTCCTGCAGCTGCGCGAGCAGTCCTTCCAACTCGTCCATGTGATCGTCGATCTTGTTGATGATCACCATCCGCGGCAGCTTGCGATCCGACGCCACGCTCATCACGCGCCGCGTCGTCGTCTGAATCCCGCGATCCGCGCCGATCACGATCGCCACCGTCTCCACCGCCGGCATCACGCTCAGCGTCTGGCCCAGGAAGTCCGGAAAGCCCGGCGTATCGATCAGGTTGAAGTGGTGGTCGTTGAAATCGAAGTTCACCACCGTCGAGTAGAGCGAGTGCTTGTGGTCCTTCTCCTCCTGCTCGTAGTCGCAGACCGTGTTCCCCTCCTCAACCGAACCCATCCGCCCGATCGCCTTGGCGTGGTGCATCAGGCACTCCACAAGCGTCGTCTTGCCGGCCCCGGAGTGGCCGGTCAGGGCAATGTTGCGGATCTGTGAAGTCGTGTAAGAGGGCATGGGCCGATCTCCTTGCGCCGCTTCGCACCCTCAAAGGAGCGCCGAGCGGGAGCGACCGCCTGTCGCCGGTCAACCTCCAAAGCAGACCGCCGACGGGTCGCGTGTGATTAGGTTGTGAGCCGCACCGGCCCGCCTCGCGCAGGACCCACCCGGACGGCTTGGCCCCAGTTTACGGGCCAAACCGCCCCTCTGCACCACCCTTCCCGCCGGCCCCCGCATCCTCGGCCAACGCCGCCAACGCCTCGATCAGACGCCTCCCGCCCGCCTTCTTCGGGTGCTCAACCTTCACCCCCATCGCCAGATCAACCCCCTCCGCACGCAGCGTGAACTTGGGTGACTTCCGCCCCGACCGCGTGATCGTCAGGTACTCGTGCGGTGCCTCGAAACACACCGCCTTGCCCCGGCCCAGAGCCGCCGGCTTGCGGTTGAGAATCACCAGAATCCGCCGCGAAGTCACCACCGCCACCCGCCGACTCGACGCCGAGGCCATCGCCCCCAGCGCCGGCCCGATCCCCGGCACCAACCCCATCGTCACCTGAAACAACTGCTGCTCGCCCCCCGTCGTCACCGGCCCCCACGCGATCAGGTGCTCGTGACGCTCGAACCGCCCCCGGAGCAACCGCCGGAGGTGCATCGGGCCGAACTGCATGTTGGGGAACTTCCGGGCCATCGTCTCGTGTGTAAGGTGTATCCCATGGCCAAGCGCGCGTCATCCTCCGCCCGCGGTAAATCTCCCGCCAAAGCCGCGCGCATCAAAATGGGCCCCCACACCCGCCTCGTCGTCCTCCACGGCAAGGAGCCCTTCCTTCGTCAGGCCTACGCCGACGAACTCCGCGAGAACCTCACCAACCTCTCCATCAACTTCGACACCATCCGGTTCGACGGCGCCACCGCCACCGTCGCCGAGGTCCTCGACGAGTGCCGCTCCTTCGGACTGCTCGCCTCCCACAAAGTCGTCATCGTCGATAACGCCGAGGAGTGGGTCAAAGGCGACACCAACCGCCCCATGGTCGAGCGCTACGCCGAGTCTCCCGCCGACGATGTCGCCCTCATCCTACGCGCCGAGACCTGGCGCCCCGGCAAACTCGACAAACTCATCGACGCGCTGGGCGAAGCCGGCGGCGTCGTCAAATGCGACGCCATCACCGAGGCGCAGGCCGTCTCGTGGGCCAGAGGCCGCGTCAAGAAGCGCCACGAGCGCGACATCGAACCCACCGCCGCCACAGAACTCGTCGCCCGGCTCGGCCCCGACCTCGGACGCATCGACACCGAACTCGCCAAACTCGCCACCGCGACGCCCGAGGGCGAGCCCATCGCGCTCCAGACCGTCCGCGATCTCGTTTCGCTCTCGCGCGAGCAGGAAGTCTGGGGGCTGCAATCCCTCCTCCTCTCGGGCCGAACCGAGGACTCCCTCGCCCACATGCACGAACTCCTCACCGTCTCGCGCGTCCCCTCCGTCCTCATGCGCTGGGCCATGACCGACCTCGCCCGCAAACTCCACGCCGCCGCGCGGGGATTCGCATCCGGCATGCCCGCCCCCGCCATCGCCTCCGCCCTCAAACTCTGGGGCCCCGCGCGCGACGCCATCCTCGACGCCGCACGCCGCGTCGCCCCCGACGACGCCTCACGACTCCTCGCCCACGCCGTCGACGCCGACGCCGCCGGAAAATCCGGGCGTGGAGACGAAATCCGAGGCCTCGAACTCCTGGCGATCCGAATCACAAGCGCCGTCGCCTGACCGGTCGATACACTCCATTGAGTCCCCCGGCCGAGCCGGGGCGGGAGATCGAAAACTGGTGGCGTGCGAGCGGCGGAGCCGCTCAAGGCACGAAGCAGGACGCGAACCATGCCAAGCAATCGAACCGCGATCAATCTCACAATCTCCGCACTCCTCGCCGCCGCCGGCCTCATCGCTTCCTGCGCGGGCATGGAGCCCTCCAAGCCCCTGACACAGGGCGACGCCGACCACCGCGGCACCGACCCCAACGCATCCAACGACGACGCACAGCGCCGCATCGATCAGATGCGCGAGGCCGTCGCCAACTCCGGCAACAACCAGCAACACGCAAACCGCACGGGCAACGCCGACTTCGCCGCCCCCGACACGCCCTCCTCATGGACGCCCGACGAGGGCACACGCGCCAACCCGTCCAACACCGTCGCGCTCGAGCCACAAACCAACACCCCCGACCGCAACAGCAACCAAAGCAACGCCGGCGGCTCACAACCAAGCACCGCCCCCACGCTCGAGCAGCGCATCGCCGACGCCTCCGCCGACCTCGCCACCGCGCTCCGCCTCCGCGCCGACCGCTACCCCGATCAGGCCGCCTCCGCCTACGCCGCCATCAACGCCCTGGCCATGGTCGAGCCGCGCGTCGCCTCCGCCTACATGCCCGACAACGCCACCATGTCCTCGCGCCTCACCCCCGACGAACGCTCCTTCGTCCTGGCATGGGGCGAGATGTCACGCCAACTCCCCGATGTCATCGCCTCCGGCGACGCAAAGAGAGGCGTCGCACGCATCCTCCGCGACAACGCCAACCGCCTCGACGACCGCACCCTCACCATCCCCAACGCGGCACTCTGCTACAAGGTCGACGGCTTCGGCCTCTACTCCGAACTCCCGCGCAACGACGGCCGCTACAAGTTCCTCGCCGGACGCGCCAACGAAGCCATCGTCTATGTCGAACTCGACGGCTTCGCCTACCGCTCCGTCGCGCAGGACAACGCCAACGGCTACACCATCGATCTCACCCAGGATGTCTCCCTCTACGAGGCCGACTCCCGCGTCCTCGCGTGGCGCCTCACCGCACAGGACATCTCCGACTTCTCGCGCAACCAGCGCCGCGACTTCTACATGATCCAGATCATCAAACTCCCCGCCTCCCTCACCATCGGCTCATACGATCTCAAGGTCTCCGTCCGCGATCGCACGTCGCAGGCCGTCGCCGAACAGGTCATCCGGGTCGATGTCGTCGCCGACGCCTCCGCGATCCGCGGCAAGTAAGCAACCAAAACGCCAATCCCGAACCCCAAAGAGCCACCGGACCACCCCATCATGGAGATCTTCCTCAAATGCGCGCTCATCTTCGCGGCGCGCGTCTGCGATGTCTCGCTCGGCACCATCCGCGTCGTCTCCGTCGTCAACGGCCGCCGACGCCTCGCCGTGGGCCTCGGCTTCGTCGAAGTCCTCATCTGGATCTTCGCCGTTTCCACCGTCGTCCGAGACGCCCTCGATAACCCCATCTACGCCGTCGCCTACGCCCTCGGGTACGCCACCGGCTCCTGGGCCGGAATCACCATCGAACGACACCTCGCCTTCGGCCGCCAGGTCGTCCGCGTCTTCACGCGCAAAGGACCCGAAACCGCGCTCCTCCTCCGCGAGCAGGGCTTCCGCGTCACCGAGTTCGAGGGCAAAGGCCGCGACGGAGCCGTCTCGCTCCTCCTGCTCGAATGCGAACGCAAACGCATGTCGGCCCTCACCCGCACCGTCCGCGAGATCGACCCCACCTGCTTCTACATCGTCGATGATGTCCGCTCCACCTCCGCCCCCGTCGGCGCCTACCAGCCCACCGGATGGCGCGCCGTCATGAAGAAGAAGTAGCCCCGTCCGCTACAGTGCCGCCATGCTGACAACCGCCGCAGAGGAACATCTCATGGACGAGCACGGGCACCGCCTCCCCACCGACACCGACGACGGCATGCTCCTGGTCATCTCCGGACCCTCGGGCGTCGGCAAAACCACCATCACGCGCTCCGTCGAACGCTCCATCTCCGACGCCATCTTCTCCGTCAGCGCCACCACGCGCCCCCGCACCGACCTCGATGTCGACGGCGTCGATTACCAGTTCATCTCCGAATCGGACTTCAAGAAACGAGTCGACAACGACGAGTTCCTCGAGCACGCCGTCTACGCCGGCAACCACTACGGCACCCTCCGCAGACCCGTCGAGACCCAACTCGCCCGGGGCCGCCTCGTCATCCTCGAGATCGATGTCCAGGGCGCCATCCAGATCAAGAATCGCATGCCCGACTGCTTCTCCATCTTCATCCTCCCGCCCTCCGAAGATGTCCTCCTCGAACGCCTCCGCGCCCGCAAACGCGAGAGCGAGGAAACCATCAAGCGCCGCTTCGACCTCGCACGCGGCGAGATCGAGAAAGCCCGCGCCTCCGGCGCCTACGACCAGTTCATCGTCAACGACAACCTCGACAAGGCCATCGAACAAACCCTCACCGTCGTCCGCACCCAACGCGCCCAACGACGCCGAAAGGGCCCCGCCGGCGGCTGCTGCGGCGGCCACTGCAAGCAATAATCACAAGCCCGCGCCTTCCCCCTGCCCCGACAGAGGCGGACTGGCATGCCCCTTCTCCCCTTGAGGGAGAAGGTGGTCGCAAAGGGGGGGGCGACCGGATGAGGGGTCATCCTTCGAGCCGCGAGAGGAACCGCGCGAGCAGTTCGACGCTCGATGATCCCGCTACGTGCGAACACGATCCAGAGAATATGTGGGGCGGCACGCGCAACGATGAACCAGCAGGGCTCTCTATTCCGTGCTCTGTCAACTCACGCCGACTGCTCGCGCAACAGCGCATCCCGCGTCGCCGTGGGCGAGTCCTTCGCCCCGTCCCCGGAGTCCCCGCGCGGGTACGCGATCCGGCCGTGGTACATCGAGCACAGCGCCTTCGTCACCGCGTCCTCGATTGTCGCGATCTCGCGCAGCGTCAGGTTCGAGTTGTCGAACTGTCCATCATTCAGCCGCTTCGTCGCGATGTCGTGCACGAGCGTCGAGATCCGCGAGGGCGTCGGCTCAGGCAACGCCCGCGTCGCCGACTCAACCGCATCGCACAACATCATGATCGCGCATTCCTTCGTCCGCGGCTTCGGACCCGGATACCGGTACTCGATCTCCGCCGGCTGCTCCGTGTCCTCTTCCTGCGCCTGCTTCTTCGCCCGGTGATAGAAGTACTCCACCAGCGTCGTCCCGTGGTGCCCCTCGATGTAATTGTGCAGACTCCGCTGCTACCCGTACTCCCGCGCCAACTCGATTCCTTCCTTCACGTGCCCCACGATCACCACGAGCGACATCGCCGGCGACAGCTTGTTGTGCTTGTTGAAGCCCGGCGGCTGATTCTCCACGAAGTAATCCGGCTTGTTCATCTTCCCGATGTCGTGGTACATCGCACCCACATACACGTGCAGCCCGTCCGCCCCGATCGACTCCGCCGCGACCTCCGCGAGCGACGCCACCGTCAGCGAGTGATTGAACGTCCCCGGCGCACGCTGCTGCAGCTGCCGCAACAGCGGCTGCTTCGGGTCACGCAACTCCGAGAGCGTCATCCCCGTCACGATGTCGAACACACGCTCCACCGTCGGCAACGCCACCAGTGTCAGCGCGCCCGCGATGAACCCGCCGCCCCCCGCGAGCACCGCGTCCAGCAGAATCTCCGGCAGAATCCCGCTCACGATCGGCCGCTCCAGCAGCCCGACAACGATCACCGAAACCGCCAGGCCCGCAGCCACAACCAGCGCCGCGCGCACCACATCATTCCGGTTCCGGATCGCATCCAGGCGCCACGCCGCCAACGCCGCCCCCGTCGCGCACACCGCGACGAACCCGATCCCCAGATCCGCCGCCGCCGCAACCAGCAGCGCCGTCCCGCCCGCCACCGCAACCGCGAGATGCCGGTCGTACGCCACCACAACGATCATCGCCGCGAACACCACCGGCGACGCCGCCACCAGCCACACCACGCCCGGATACAGCACCGCGCCCCACGCCCCCGCCGCCAGCGCCAGCGCGATCAACCCGCCCAGCGCGACCAGCCGCCACGGGTTCCGCACGATCCGCGGATAGAACAGCCCGAGGAACCCGCCGATCGCACCAGCGATCAGCACCGACACCCCCAGCGCGCCCCCCCACTGCAGCGC
>CALFMQ010000121.1 GCA_937879825.1 uncultured Phycisphaerales bacterium | reverse complement strand
CCGATGTCGTGAAGAGCGGTGCGACCGAAGCGCTCGAGAAGGTCGCGCAGGTGCTCACCACCTCCGGCGCTTCCTACGAAGTCCGCATCGAGGGCCACGCCGACGCGCAGCGCGTGAGCAATCAGAACACCATCAACCGCCACGGCGACAACCGCGGCCTCTCGCTCAACCGCGCCAAGGCCGTCTCCGAGTCGCTCCAGCGCTCGGGTGTCCCCGCGGAGCGCATCCTCGTCGCCGGGTGGGGCCAGTACCGCCCGCGCGTGGCGAACACCGCCACGGGCAACACCCCCGAGAACCGGCGCGTCGAGATCTTCCTCACCGCGCCCACCGGCGCTTCCTACTCGGGCGGCTCCGACTCCGGCTGGACCGAAACCCCCGCCAATACCAACTCCAACAACAACGACGAGTTCCCCGTCAAGTAATCAGCAAAACATCCGACGGGCGCCGGTGAGAGCCGACGCCCGTTTTTCATGGCCCGACCCGTTCACGCTCCCGTCCCCACAACCGCAGCGGAGTGATCGCAACAAGTGTGGATCGCACGCCTGGGAGCGATGATCGTCGGCACCGTGTCACGCTTCGGCGAGTTCACGCTTTTCACCCTCGCCACGATCGGCGCCGTCGTCACGGGCGTCCCCGCGTGGGCCAAGTGGTCGAGATTCGGCACGCAGCTGTACCTGGTCGGCACGCGATCCGTGCCCGTCGTCGGGCTCACGGGCGCGATGATCGGCGCGATCCTCGCCGTCGAGGGCTACGACCAGTTCGCCGCCTTCGGGCAGGAGGGGCGTCTGGGCGGCGTCGTCAACATCTCCATCATCAAGCAGATCGGTCCCGTGCTCGCGGCGGTCATGCTCGCCGGGCGCGTCGGTTGCTCGCTGGCCGCCGAACTCGGCTCGATGCGCGTCACCGATCAGATCGACGCGATGCGCGCCATGGCCGCCGATCCGCTGCGTGTGCTCGTCGCGCCGCGCGTCGTCGCGTGCATCGTGATGATCCCGGTGCTGACCGTCGCCTCGAACCTCTGCGGCGTCGGGGGCGGGTGGTTCGTCACGACCAAGCTCTTCGGCGTCAACCCCGAGGCGTACTGGGACTTCACGCGCGTCTTCATCGACTGGTTCGACGTGATGAACGGGCTCGTGAAGTCGGTCTTCTTCGGCACCGCGATCGGCGTGATCTCCTGCTACAAGGGTTTCCGGTGCCGATCCGGCGCCCAGGGCGTGGGGCGCGCGACGACCGAGGCGTTCGTGGCGAGCTTCGTCGTGATCGTCATCATCAACCTCGTGCTGGCGAAGCTGCTCAATGACATCGATGCGCTCCGCCTCGGCACGCGGATGTAGGCAACGAATGGGCCCGGAGGGGCTCGAACCCTCACTCCCGTTTCCGGGAAGCGGATTTTAAGTCCGCTGCGTCTGCCAGTTCCGCCACAGGCCCGCGGCAAGCGGAGTCTAGTGCGCCCGGCGCGGTTGATGGTGAACCCGCGATCTGCGATGATCCGCCCCGCCGGACAGGTGCCCGAGAGGCTGAAGGGACCGGTTTGCTAAACCGGCGTACGGGGTAAACCCGTACCGCGGGTTCGAATCCCGCCCTGTCCGCTTTTTTCTGCGCCGACCGCTCCAAACGAAGGCCCCCGCCGCGCGGGTGGGCGCAGCGGGGGCGGTGCATCAGTGGTGGTGATGGCTCGGGAATGGTCGTGTGGCGCTACAGGCAGTTGTCCTGCCAGTGCGAGAGCAGGTCGTTCAGGTCGTCGACATCCACAACGCCGTCGGCGTTGAAGTCGCCCACATCCTCTGCGGTCAGCCAGTTGCTGAGGACGAGGTTGAGATCGTCGACATTCACCACGCCGTTGCCGTCGGCATCTCCGGGGCACGGCAGATCGACGCACGAGTTGTTCCAGTTGGTCAGCACCATGTTGAGGTCATCAACATCGGTGACACCGTTGCGGTTCACATCGCTCGAGAGCGAGGCGGTGCCCCAACCGGCGAGCAGTTGATTCAGATCATTGACATCGACGCGCTGGTTGCCGTCGAGATCGCCCGGGCAGTCCGGCAGGAAGATGCCGTGGGCCAGTTGCTCGGGGATGATGTTGTCCCACGCCGGTCCGGAGTGGATCGCGGGATCGAAGTTATCCCGGCTCCGCGAGGTGCAGAAGTTCGCGCCGACCGCGATTCCGTCCCACGGCGAGGTCGGATCGTACTGCCACCCCGCGCCGACCACCGGAACGAAGTACTTCACGGATCCGTCGCACGCCACGATCAGGTTGCCCGCGGCGTCCTCGCACACCGATGTCGGGTTCTGAATCTCGAAGTTCGCAATGGTCTCGATCGAGAGCGGCCCGATGCCCTGGCCCGGTTGCGAGATACCGTAGATCATGTCCGACGCGGAAGAGACCAGCCACACCTTGTAAGGCGAGTTGCTCGGGAAGATCTTCACGGTGTCGCCGAGAGGGATTGAAGTCGGGAGAATCCAACGGTATTGCGACGGGCCGAGCCCCTTGTTGAACCACTCGATGATCCCGCCGGGGCGCAGGAGCCCGACCTTGTCGGTCGAGTCGTCGAACACCATGTCCAGGGCACCGAAGTTGAGTTCCGCGGCGATGGCGTTGTCGTTGTAGTAGTCCAGGCAGTAGGTCTTGATGCCGTCTGTTGCGTACAACTGATGCTGGCGCCCGAACATCAGTTGTCGCAGCCGCGGCGGCGCGGGAACTTCCGTCACTTCACCCGTCGCCGGGTTCACCTCGTGAAGCACCATGTCGTTCGTCGCCGTCGATGAGAGCGTCAGCACGGTGCTCTGCGAGGGCGTCATGACCGCCTGCACCAGCTCGAGCGGCAGGTTCAACGGCAACTGCTGCGGGATCTCGATCGATCCGATCACACCCCACGGGAAGATCGGCGTGAGGAAGTCCTCGCCCGGTTGGTAGGTGAGCCCCCACTTGGGCTTGATCGACATGTACGAGTCGATGATCCGGCGCTTGCCGTCATTCAAGTTGGTGATGATCTCGGTGCAGACGCGGAGATTGAAGGGTGAACCGTCGAACACAAATGGGATGGTCCGTGTGTTGTAGAACGTGTTGCCGAATATCGACTGCGAGGAGTTGTAATCGTCGTCCGCGGGATCGCGGTAGGTGATCTCCTCGTACGAGCCGTTCTTGAAGGAACCCGTGAGCGTGACAGCATGCCCGCCGGTGCGCGTGCCCAGGTTCGGCTGCCCGAACGCGGTCCCCGCTTCGTTGTACCGACCGTACGCGAACGCCACGACGCCGCCGTTGATGACCGCCTGCGTCATCTCCTTGAGCGTGATGCCGTCCAGTCCCTGAGCCCAGTAGAAGTTGACATCGAGGTACGGGTGCCCGGCGAGCCAGATCTTCGCCCCGTCGCGCCAGTCGTACCCGCCGGTGCCGTCGGCGGCATCCGTGTTCATGAGGAAGCCGACATTCTTGATCGTGACGGTCGCCTGCTCGTACTTCGACTGGAGTTGCCAGTTGCCGTAGCCCGGACCGACCGCGGGATACCCGTGATTGGCGATGTAGGCGAACAGGTTGACCGTGGCCGTGGGGACGCAGTACATCGCGCCCGAACCCGGCAGCCCGGTGTGCCCGGAACCAGCAATCCGCTTCTGATCGAAATCGGGCATGTGCTTCATCGCCAGCCCGAAACTGTTGGAGTTGATGTACCACCACTGCGTGATATCGCCCCGCGCGGTCCCGGCGACACATGCCACGGCGAGTGCTGAAAGGGCGGCCGTCTTGAGGGTGTGGCTCATCGAGATGCTCCTTTTTCTGATGACTTGGGCGCTCGGCCGTATGCCTGTCGTCCCGACACCCTATTCATGCGTGACCGGCGCGCCGATTGGCCAGTATTGCGGCCGCTTTCTCGATCATTCGGTCTGCGGGTCCTCACACGCGCGCGACCCTTGCAACCACATCCCAAACAAAAAGGCCCCCGCTGCGCGGGTGGGCGCAGCAGGGGCGGAGCATTGGTTTGCTCGCAGCCGGTTCTTGCTTACAGGCAGGTATCCTGCCAGTGCGAGAGCAGGTCGTTCAGGTCGTCGACGTTCACGACGCCGTCTGAGTTGAAGTCGCCCACATCGTCGGCCGTCAGCCAGTTGCTGAGCACGAGATTGAGGTCATCGACATTCACCACACCGTTGCCGTCGGCGTCGCCGGGGCAGGGCAGGTCAACGCACGACTTGTTCCAGTTGGCCAGCAGCATGTTGAGGTCGTCGACATCGGTGACGCCGTTGCGGTTCACATCGCTCGAGAGCGACGCGGTGCCCCAGCCGGCGAGGAGCTGGTTGAGGTCGTTCACATCGACGCGCTGGCTGCCGTCGAGGTCGCCGGGGCAATCGGGCATGAACTCACCGAAGGTCAGCTGCGACGGATCGATGTTGTTCCACGCCGGGCCGGTATGGAGCAGCGGATCGAAGTTCGTGCGCGACTGCGAGGTGCAGAACATCGGGCCCGCGGGCTTGTTGTGCCAGGGCGATGAGGTATCGATGTACCAGAATGAACCGACGGGAGTGCTCGCCTGCTTGACGTGCTTGACTGAACCGTCGCACGCGACGATGAGGCCGCCGGCGGCGTCCTCGCACACCGCGCCGGGATTGACGATTCCCGGGAGCGAGATCGTCAGCACCTGGAGCGGGCCCCCCGCCGCGGGCAGCAGCAGTCCGTAGAGCGCGTCGGACGCCTCGGTGGTCAGCCAGACGCGCCCGCTGGCCGGGCCAATGGAGATCTTGGGGTTGGCGCCGATGGGCACGGAGGTCGGGATGTTCCACGTCGGCGGCGCTGTGATCAGCGCGAGGTTCTCCGGGTACCACTTGAGCGAGGTCCCGTCGAGCACGCACAACTGATCGGTCCCGTCGCGATAAACCATCGCGTCGTTGTTCATGTTGAGCGACGCGACGATCGCGCCGGTGTCCGGATCGAGGCAGTAGGTCTTGGGGCCGTCGGTCGCGTAGAGCTGGCGCTTGCGCCCGAAAGTGATTTTCTCGAGGCGCGGGAACGCCCAGGTGTTGAGCATCTGCCCGGTCGCGGGGTCGACGACCTGCACATGCTCATTGCCCAAGAGGTCTTCGACGAGCGCGAACACCTGTGCGTTGTCCGGCGACAGCACCGCGTCGATGATGTCCACAGATGGGTCGAGATGCACCTCAGACGGCAGCTCGATCAGCGCGTTCGTGAAGAACGCCTGCGGCAGGACGAAGCCGATCACCTGCTGGCTCGGCGAGAAGTGCATGCCGAACTTCGGGCGGATGCTGACATACTCGTCGATGATCCGACGCAGGCCGTCGTTGGAGTTCGTCACCAGTTCGACGCAGTTGCGCACCTGCCCGTTGGACTGCCCGAAGGCGACCTGGCGGGTGAGCGTGTTGTACATGGTGTTGCCGAAGGTGGATTGCGTCGCGTTGGCGGGATCATCCGCGGGATCGCGGTAGAGGATGTGCTCGTCGGACCCAATCTTCCATGTGCCCGTCAGCGTCACGGCGTGCCCGCCGGTGCGCGTCGAGACGCGGGGGTAGCCGTTCCAGTTCGAGGCGATCTGATAGCGCCCGTATGCGAAGGCCACGATGCCGCCCTGACCGACAGACAATGTCATGTCCGCC
The DNA here is from genome assembly GCA_937879825.1 of uncultured Phycisphaerales bacterium. Classification (GTDB taxonomy): domain Bacteria; phylum Planctomycetota; class Phycisphaerae; order Phycisphaerales; family UBA1924; genus JACKHC01. The sequence continues at coordinate 5,107 of CALFMQ010000121.1, read as the reverse complement.
ATCGTGGGCGCCCAGGTCCCCGAAGCCCAGTAGTGCGAGTATTCCATGTAAGGGTGCCCGGAGAGCCAAGTCGCGATTCCGTCGTCCCACCCCTGCCCGCCGGTGCCGCCGCTGGGCGTCGTACCCATATAGAATCCGACATTGTTGATCGTCGCGGTGGCGATGTTGTACTTGTTCTGCAGCTGCCAGTTGGCCATGCCGGGCCCGATGTTCGGGAAACCGTGGTTGGCGGCATAAGCGAATAGGTTGACCGTCGCCGTCGGGACGCAGTACATCGACCCGTTGTTGGGCAGGCCCTGGGTGTTGCCCGAGGCCGACCGGCGCTGGTCGAAGTCCGGCATGTGCTTCATCTCGAACCCGAAGTTGCTGTTGTTGATGTACCACCAGTACGGGATGTCCGCCCGCGTGGACCCGGCCGCACAGGCCAGGGCGACGGCGGAGAGGGCTGCGTTTCTATAGATCCGGCTCATCTGGATGCTCCTTTGGGGGGGACCCGCCACTATGCGGTTGTCCCGGTACCGGAGCCATGCGAGAATCCCCTTTGGGTCGGCTGAAGATTCTGGAGAAATGCTCGGTTGGAACCCGCACGGGATATCACGGTGCTTCTCTCCGCCATCGACGACGGGGACTCCCGCGCCTCGGAGGAACTGCTGCCGCTCGTCTATGACGAACTGCGCCGGACCGCCCGGGCCATGATGGAACGCGAACGGGGCCGCGGCGCGGGGTACACCCTCCAGCCCACCGCCCTGGTCCATGAGGCCTACATGCGACTCGTCGGGTCGGGCGGGGAGGTCTCGTGGGCCAACCGCCGCCACTTCTTCGGCGCCGCGGCCCAGGCCATGAGGCGAATCCTCGTCGAGCGCGCCCGCCGCCACCGAGCCGCCAAGCACGGCGGGGGCCGTGACCGTGCGGGGTTCCACGACGACATCGCGGTTGACCTCCCCGACGACAAGGTCGACATGATCGCCCTCGATGATGCGCTGGGCCGCCTCTCGAGTCGCGACGAACGGAAGGCCGAGATCGTTCACCTCCGTTACTTCGCCGGATTGACGATCGAGGAGACCGCGGCCGCCATGGAACTCTCACCCGCGACGATCAAGAGCGAGTGGTCCTACGCCCGCCTCTGGCTCTTCCGCGAACTCGAGGCGGGCGCCTGACTCCCATGGAAACGAATCACCCCCCAGACGCGACGCAAGTCCTCGAAATGGCGCTCAAAGCGCCGCCAGATCAGCGTGCCCAGATCGTGCGGGAACTCTGCGGGACCGACGACGCCCTGCACCAGGAGGTGCTTTCGCTGCTCCGCGTCGCGGAGCGCGCCGGCGGATTCCTCGAAACGCCCGCGGTTCTGGCGATGACCACCGGCATGTCGCACGAGTCCGAATGGGCCGGGCTCGGCGCGGGCGACGCCGTCGGGCCGTATCGCATCGTCCGCAGAGTCGGCACCGGCGGCATGGGAGACGTATACCTCGCCGAGCAGACCGAGCCGATCCGACGGCGCGTCGCGATGAAGATCGTCAAGCCGGGGATGGACACCCGCGCGGTCCTCGCGCGATTCCGACAGGAACGACGCACACTCTCGCTCATCGAACATCCCGGGGTGGCTCGCGTCTACGACGCCGGCTCAACCGAGCGCGGCCTGCCGTACTTCATCATGGAGTTCGTCGATGGCGTGCCTCTCACCGCCTATTGCAACGAGCACGATCTGCCGGTCGCGGAGCGCGTTTCGTTGTTCCAGCAGGTGTGCGGCGCGGTCCACTTCGCTCATCAGAAGGGCGTGATCCACCGAGACCTCAAGCCGTCCAACGTGCTTGTCGAACTCGCCGAGGGATCGCCGCGCGCCAAGGTGATCGACTTCGGGATCGCCAAGGCCCTGGAGGATGACGCCTCCGAGGCGACACTCGTCACAGGCGCGGGGCAGTTCATCGGCACACCCGAATACATGGCCCCGGAGCAGGCGTCCGGCGGCGCCGACGTGCGGAGCGATGTCTTCTCGCTCGGCGTCATGCTGTACGAACTCGTCACGGGCACGCTCCCGGTTGACCGAGACCGCGTCCGCCGGATGACCGGCAAGGAACTCGGTGCGTACCTCGTCACGACCACCCCGAAGCGCCCCAGCACGGCGCTGGCCGAGCGCCGGAGTGTGGTCGATGCGGTCGCGCCGATGGGCACGCTCCCGCGCGAGTTGGACTGGATCCTCATGAAGTGCCTCGAACGCGACCCGGCACGCCGGTACGCCTCGGTCGCGGCGCTGTCGGAGGACCTCTCGCGCATGCTCGCGCACGAACCGGTCAGCGCCGGGCCCCCCAGCCGCGCCTACCGCGCCTCGAAGTTCATCCGGAGGAATCGCGCCGCGGTCGCCGGGGCGTGCATCGTCGCGCTGGCGCTTATCGGGGGAACTGTCGCGGCGTCGATCGGATTCGTACGCGCCCGCGACTCGCAGCAGAAGGCCGAGGCCGCGGCGCTTCACGCCGAGAAGGTCAACGACTTCCTCGAACGCATGCTCCTGACGATCCGCCCGGAGACGGCGCGGGGCATGGACACCGCACTGCTCCGCATGATGGCCGAGGAGGCGGAGGCGGCGATGGGTACGGACCTCGCCGATGTCCCCGAGGCCGAGGCGGACATCAGTCTCACACTCGCGCGAATCTACGGCGCCACCTCGGACTGGGAGAGGTCCGTCACGCTCGCGACGCGCGCCCGCGATCTGTACTCGGTCCTGAAAGGACCGGATGACTCGGACACCATCGCCTCGATGGACTGGCTCTCGTCCGGCCTCGACGCGTTGGGCCGCGTTGATGAAGCGGTCAAAATGTCCGAGGACGCCTATCAACGCTCGCTCAGGTCCTACGGCCCCGACGATCCGCAGACGCTCACGACCATGAACAACCTCGGCAATCTCTACATGGCCGTCTTCCGACTCGATGACGCCGATCGCCTCATCACCGAGTCGTACGAGAAGCAGCGCGAAATCTTCGGCAATGAGGACGAGAACACCTTGTCGGTGCTCTCGAATCTCGCATCGCTGCGAGATCGCCAGGGGCGGACCGAGGAGTCGCTCGAGCTCCTGACGACCTGCGTCGAGGCCCGCCTGCGCTCGAACGGCGAGGACCATCCCAAGACGATCGCGACGATGAACAACCTCGCCGCGACGCTGCAGAATCTCGAGCGGTTCGATGAGGCCGAACCCTGGCTCATCAGGGTGATCGCCCTGAGTGAGCAGGTGAACGGACCCGACCACGCCATGACGCTGACCGCACTCAACAATCTGGGATCGCAGTACAAGTCAACGGGGAGATTGGAGGAGGCGGTCCCGATCTTCGAGCGCGCCATCGCCGGTCTCGAGCGACGCTCCGGACCGGACGCGTTCGAGACGCTCGCCACCAAGCGCAATCTCGGGGAAGTGCTGGGCATGATGGGGCGGGTTGAGGAGTCGGAGGGTTTGCTCCGCGATGTCGTCGAGCGCGCCAGGCGCGCGCTCGTGCCGGAGCATCCGCTCAACGCGATCGCGCCGGTGGTCCTCTCGATCGGTCTCTCGCGTCAGGGCCGGGTCGCCGAGGCGTACCAGATGCTCGACGAAACGTGGGACCTCATCGGCGAACTGCCCCCGCCCGGAAACGCCGCCCGCGCGGAGGTGCTCCGCGGCCTCGTATTCCTGTCGGACACTCTCGGCTTCCAGGCCGAAAACGAGCGGTGGCAACAGCTCTTCGACGAGGCGACCAGCGACTAGCGACCCAGCCCGCGTCCCGTCGGGCCGATCGAGACCGTGGTCAGGCCGCGCGCCCGCACCGCCTGTCCGCCCTCGGGAATGAATCGGCACGTCAGGTCGGCCTGCGAAATACCGAGTCTGTCACTCCCCGCATCCAGTAGATTCAGTTTGGTGGAGTACCCCTTAAGCGGGAGCGTCCCATCGATCGAATGCTGCAGTTCCTCGGGGCCCAGCACCCACTCGGCCAGCGTCTTGCCGTCGCCGTCGGTGAGCGAGAAGAGCATGCTGCCCGATTGGTGAATCGGCTTGGGGTACACCTTCTCATCGGGGAACAGGTAGACGTACACGCGGAAGCTATCGGCGAACCCGTTGCCGTCGGAGTCCACCGCGAACTGATCCGTGGAGAGCACGATGTGCTCAACGGCCAGCCCTGACGGCTCATCCATTTTGATCGGCTTGGGAGCGGGCTTAGGGGGCGGCCGGTCATCGTCGTACACGCAGCCGCTCATCAGGGGGAAAGCGAGCGCGATCGCGCACGCGATCCGACCGGCAATCCCCATACGTGGCTGGGCTTCATTCACGGGCGACCACCGTCATTCTTCTTATCCGGCACGTAAATCGTCTCACCCGGCGCCATCGGCTTGTCGACCTCTTCAACGGTCCACTCACCCTCGGGCGCATCTGTTCCGTCGTCTTCGCGGAGCCCGCGCCCGGTCCGAATCGTCGTCTTCCATCCGCGGGAGTTCTCGACCTGCCCCTCGGCACCGTCGCCTTCCTGCCCGGCCTCGAACATTTGTTCGTCCAACTGCTCCTTAACCTCTGGCGAGAGCGACATCCGATCCACTTCTGAGCGTGAGATGTCCTCGATCGTCCGGCCCCGCATATCGCGGTCGGAAACGATCACGCGCGGGCGCAGAACGATCACAAGTTCCGTCTTGGTCGAACTCGTCACCGACGATTTGAACACATTCCCAATCACCGGGATATCACCCAGCCCCGGTATCTTCGTCTTGCGGAGCTCATTCTGCGACTGAATCAGGCCGCCGATCACGATCGTCTGCCCGTCCTTGACCGTCACTGTCGTTTCGGCGCGACGGGTCGAGATGATCGGCGCTTCGAAGTCCTCTGAGATCTGTGTCGTGCGCGCCGTCAGGGCCGATATCTCCGGCTCGATGTCCATCCGCACGAATCCGTCCGGGCTGATCGACGGCGTCACACGCAGGATCACACCGATACTCTCCTGCGCCGTTGTCGAAATGGTATTCCCCGAGTCGGTCCGCTGGATGTTTGTCACCAGCTGGATGTTCTCACCGACCTGAATCAACGCGTCCTCGTTGTCATTGACGAGCACCTGCGGCCGCGACAGCACCTCCAGTTTGCCCTCGATCTCCAGTGCCCGGA
>CALFMQ010000120.1 GCA_937879825.1 uncultured Phycisphaerales bacterium | reverse complement strand
CTTGAGGTCGAAGAGCTTCTCGACGAGTTCCTTGTGCTCGTCGTAGCACTTGTCCTGCGCGAAGCGGCGTCGGTCGGTGATGGTGGGTTTGCCGGGGGGGCCTTCCATCGGGTCGGCGCCGTCCGGCGGTCGCCATCCGAGCATGATGCGCGCGTCGGACTCGGCGTTCTTGAGCCAGCGGTCGTAGGTCTTCCCGGCCTTGCGGAAGTCGTCGCGGAGGGCCTCGGTCTTGCGCTTGAGCACGGGGCCGACGGTGTTCTCCACGATGTACTCGACGATATGGTCGGGCGTGTAGTAGGAGCCAGTGGCCTTGCGCTCGGCCTTGTCGCGGACGAGCATGGGCTCGCCCTTGCGGTACTCGCGTTCGATCTTCTTGCGGCCGCGGGTCTTGCCGCCGCGGTCTTTGCCGAGTGCGATGAACTCGGTCTTCTTCTTGGAGACGACGACGGCGATGTCCTCGGTGGCGACACCGATCTTGAACTCGAGCAGCCCTTCGTAGATTGAGCCGAGCTGGCGGACGCCCAGCGCCTTGTAATCGACGAACTCGAGGTTGGAGCCCTTGAACTTCGGGTTCTCGACGCGGGCGAGGCGGTCGATCGCGATGGCGAGGTGCGCATCGGGGACCTTGTGTTCGTTGAGGAACGCGGCAATTTCGGCCTCGTGCGGGTCGGCGGCCTCGGAGGGATCGAGGCGGAACAGGCCGCCGTTGTACTTGGGCACATTGGCCTCGACCGAGCCGCGGGCCATCGCGGCGAAGAGCCCGGACTTGGGATCGCTCAGGCGGTCGTAGATCGCGGTGTTCTTCCTGGTGTACTTGGCCCGGAGTTTCTCGTCGGCCTCGGAAAGCGAAACGCCCGCGATGTTGGCGATCTCTTCCTTGAGTTGCTTGAGACTGAGGCGGTAGTACGGGTCCTCGCGGACCGGGAGCAGGTCGCGGCTCTCGGCGTAGAGCAGGAACAGGATGCGATAGAGGAGCGTGAGCGTCCCTTGGCGGATGAGTTCGAGTTCGTCCTCCTTCGGCTGGGCGCGTTTGCTGAGTCGCGTGCGCCGGTCGTGGAGGAAGCCGTCGGCGAGGACCGGCACGACATCGTAGAAGACGCGCTTCTTGAGTTCGGCCTCGACCTCGCGGGCGTATTCGCGGCTGCCCTCGACGATCGTGTCGAGCCAGGTCTTCTCTGCGTCGGGCCCCGGCGTGCCGGCGGGCATGAACGCTTCGAGGCGGAAGAAGAGCCACCAGTAGCGGAAGGCCTCGTTGGGGTCGGCCTGGCCGCTGCGGATCAGGGCATCGGGGAGGTCGACCTCGTAGAAGTTGGTGCTGCGGGAGTGCGCTGCGCGGCTGTAGAGTCGCCACTGTTTGCCGTTGGTGACGATGGCCCAGTCGGCTTCGCCCTTCTCGAGGAGTGAGACGACGGCCGCGCCCGGGTTCTCATCGGGGCGTTCGGTGTCGTTGTGGTCCGGGCCGTCGAGCCACCGGCCCCACGGATACGCGAGGGCGACGGCGCGCTCGACACCCTCGGCGTCCGACAAACGGTAATCGGGGGCAACGCCATCCTTGTCCTTCCTGACGCCGGTTGCCTTGAACCCGAGCACGGCCCAGATCGGGTCGTACAGCTGACGATTGGTTTCCGTAGCGGGCTTGTCACGCAGCCGATCCGGAGCCGCTTCGACGAGACGCTCCACGCTGCGGAAGGCTTCGGCGGGACTGTCGTTCCAGGCGCTGAGTTCTTTGAGCCGCCTTTCGAGGAAGTGGTCGGAGAAGAGCGCGCGGTTCGTAAAGTAGATGCTGCTGAAGTCCGCGGCGTCGAAGACGGCCAAGAGTTTGTCGAACTGGCGCAGGCCGTCCTCGGTGGTGTAGGTCAACCGGCGGAGCAGTCGGAGGGAGTTCTCTGGCCATCCACGGGGAACGACGAAGACGCGCGGGCGGGGGACGGTGACGGTCTGCTTGCGGACGCCGCGGTGCTCGCGGCGTTCCTTGTCGATCAGCACGAACTCGAGGGTCTGGAAGTCGCTCGTGAGGATGAGCATGTGGTCCGTGACCGCGTCTCGGCTGAGCGACTTGACGAGGTCGGTACGAACCCTGGCTGTGACGGACTTCACCCTTGCGAAGACGACCCGGAGGAGGCCCTCGTCATCCTCGGACAGGATCTCGATCTCGGTGACCGACCGCTCGGAGTCGCCGAGGCTCAGACCCTTGGGCGAGAGTGACTGGCGTTTGCCGGTCGGATAGCCGAGTTCGTGCAGGAATGCGGCGATTGCGTCCGCTGAGGTCAGCCCAGAGATTTGGTGGTCCTTGATGTCGAGATCGAGCTTCTTGGGCATGCGTTGGGCGGCCTCCCAGCGAGTTGGTGGCGCATCCTAATAGGAAGCAGTTGCATCGCTGCTGGGGACCCCGTGGTACGAGGAGGGGTTAACAAGCGATCTGGACATCGACCGTCGACGAGAATGTGCAAACCCTTTGAGCGTCTGCGCTTAGCCGAAGACGGGGGTGTGAGCGGGGGTCGCGAATGGGCGAAGGTGGCGGGGGGGCGAAGCTGTGAACCCGCGAAACGTCAGGACTCTGGAACTCTTGCGCTCTGGGGTTGAAGGGGGGAAGGGGGTTAACACTGCACGGCGACGATTTTGGGCGGCAACTGGCTCGAGTCACTGGGCTGGTCGCGATCCAAGCAGTGAGTAGATCGCGGGCAGGACGAAGAGTGTCAGGGCGTTGTCGGCAATGATGCCGCCGATGACGACGGTCGCGAGCGGTCTCTGGACTTCGGCACCGACTCCGGTGTTGAGCGCCATTGGGACAAAGCCGAGCGACGCGACGAGGGCGGTCATCAGAATGGGCCTTAGCCGAATCAATCGCGTTCGTTCGATCGCATCATTGACGCTCATTCCCTCGGCGATGCGTTGTTTGATGCTCGATACAAGCACGAGTCCGCTGAGCATCGCCACGCCGGAAACGGCGATGAATCCGACCGCGGCCGATATCGTGAAATCGAGGTCACGAGTCCACAGTGCCGTGATGCCTCCCACGGCGGCAAACGGGACGCCGGTGAGCACAATCAGGGCGTCTCGCACGGACCCGATGCTGAAATAGAGGAGGATCAGTATCGAGGCGAAGACAATCGGCACGATGATCAGCAATCGCTGCTCGGCGCGCTGGAGATGCTCGAACTGTCCCGTGTACCGTAGATAGCTTCCCGCGGGCAGCGCTACATCCATATTCAAGCGTTCGCGCACCTCGTCCATGAATCCGCCGAGGTCACGGCCCGTGATGTTGGATTGCACGACGATGCGTCTCTTGCCCCAATCACGGTTGATAACCGATGGGGCATCCTCTTGAGAAATCGAGGCCAGACGGCGGAGCGGGATGCGCTCTCCGGTCTGGTTCGGGATGAGAATGTCCCCGACCGCGTCCGGATCGAATCGGTATCGGTCCGCGAGTTCGATTGTCAGATCGAACCGGCGCTGTCCCTCGCGTACCTGTCCGACGACGGTCTCGCCGAGTGCTTGGACGACCTCAAGAACATGCTGAGCCGGAATCCCGAAGCGAGATATCGCGTCCTGATCGACGCGCACGGAGAGTACGGGGGCCCCGGTGATCTGTTCGGTCGAGACACCATCCGAACCTGGAATTGACTCGATGATGCCGTGTACTTGTGAAGCGACCGCGATCAGGGCATCGATATCATCGCCATAAATCATCACTCCAAGGTCGGCGCGCACTCCGGCGACCATCTCGTTCATTCGCATCTCGATGGGCTGAGTGAAGATAGCCCGTACGCCGGGCAACGGTTCCAGTGCCTGTGAGATCTGGTCCGTGAGGTCCACTTGCGTGCGGGCGCGTGTCCAGTCCGGCCGCGGGCGGAGCGTGATGAACATATCGGTCATCTCCTGACCCATCGGATCCGTCGCAACTGCGGCCGTCCCCACGCGGCTCCAGATGGCTTCGATCTCATCCGGGAACTCGCGGAGGAGCATCGCTTCGATTCTGGAGTTGTAGTCCACTGATTGATCGAGCGACACGCCGGCGAGTCGGACGAGGTTGATCGCGATCGCTTCCTCGTACAGGCGAGGCACGAACGATCGACCTAGTTGCGTTGCCAGCAGCGCGCCGGCGGCAACGATGACCGCGCCGATCAGTACGACCAGCACCCGGAAACGGAGTGAGAATCGGACGAGCGGCCGATACAGGTACTGGACCGCTGCGACCAGCCAGTTCTCCCGCTCCTTGACTCTGCGACCCAGCGCTACGCTGCACAGAACAGGTGTCAGCGTCAATGAGAACAGGATTGAACTCGCCAGAGCGAAGATTACGGTCAGGGCCATCGGTCGGAACAGCCGCCCCTCGACTCCTTCGAGCAGGAGAATCGGGACGAATACGATCATGATGATGAGTTCGCCGAACATCGTCGGCCGGCGGACTTCGACGGCGGCTTCGCGGACGATATCAATGATGGCCCGCTTTCCGCCCTGGGCGTTCTCGTGGCCCAGTTTCCGGACTGCGTTCTCGGTCATGATCACAGAGCTGTCGACCACCAGTCCGAAATCGATCGCGCCCAGACTCAGAAGACTGGCGGCGATCCCGAACTGGAGCATCATGCTGAATGAGAACAGCATGGCTAGTGGAATTGCCAACGCGACTATGAGCGCGGCGCGGATGTTCCCGAGAAACACGAACAGCACGGCGACCACGAAGACTGCCCCAAGGAGCAGGTTCTCCTGTACGGTGTGGATGACATGATCGATCAGATCCGTACGGCGGTACACGACGCGGGCCGCGATGCCCTCGGGGAGGGACTCATTGATCTCATTCAGTCGCGAGTCGAGCCGGCGCGTGACTTCGTGGCTATTCTCGCCCATCAGCATGAACCCGAGACCGAGCACCGCCTCACCCTGCCCGTTGGCTGTGACAGCCCCGCGGCGGATTTCGTATCCCTCACGGACCTCGGCAATGTCGACGATGCGTACCGGCCGCCCGTCCTGAGCCGTGATCACGACATTCTGGATCTGCTCGATCGTGGTCGTCAGGGCGAGCCCCTGCACGATCATGGACTCTCCGCCGCGTGTGATCTGGCCGCCGCCGACCGACACATTGTTTTTCTGGATCGCCTCTCGGACCGCGTCGAGTGTGAGTCCGTACTTGATGAGTCGCAGGGGATCGACCGCGATCTCGTATTGCTTGCGGCGACCGCCCCACGTGTTCACTTCCGCGACGCCGGGAACTTGACGCAGTTGCGGCTCGATCAGCCATTCCTGGGCGGTTGTGAGCTCGATAAGAGAGACGGGGCGTTCGCCTGTGCTCTCAACGATGTAATGGAACACCTCGCCCAGCCCGGTCGCGATCGGCCCCATGCTCGGGCGTCCGATGCCTGGGGTGAGTTCTACGCTCGAGAGCCGCTCCCCGATCATCTGGCGCGCGAAGTAGATGTCCACCTCGTCGTCGAAGGTCGCGGTTACCTGCGACAGGCCGAATCTCGATATCGAACGGAGACTCGCCAAGCCCGGGAGTCCTGACAACTCGATCTCAACGGGGATTGTGACTTGTTGCTCGACTTCTTCCGGAGAGAGTGCGGGTGCCGCGGTGTTGACCTGTACTTGTACAGGTGTTGTGTCTGGGAACGCGTCGATCGGCAAGCTGCGGAGCGACACAAGTCCCCATGCCACGAATCCGAGCGTGGCGAGGATGACGAGCGCCCGGTTACGGAGCGACCAGCCGATGATCCAGTTCAGCATCAGTCATCCTCGAGTCATGGCGAGCGCGAGATCACTTTGCGAGGTGTTCGACTTCGCAACACCCTGCGCCGACCGCGTCTTTGAGAAGTTCGTTCTTGAGCACGAATGCGCCGCGGGTCACGATCACTTCGCCGCCACGCAACCCGGAGATCACCTCATACCGGTCGCCCGCATCGAATCCCAGGCGGAGGCGGACGGGTCGGAAGTGCGTGCCCTCCTCGTTCGCCTTGACGAACGCGATATTGCAGCATCCTTCCCATTGGACGGCCGCCTTGTCGATTGTGACCGCGTCGCGGCTTTCTCCGGCGAGAATGCTGGCGCGACCGAACATGTTTGCCAGGAGCATGCCGTCGGGGTTCTCGAACTCGGCGCGGGCACGGAGTGTCCGGGTCTCATGATCCAGTGCCGTGCTGATCCATGTGAGTCTCCCGGCGAACGGTTCGCGGCGCATACCGTCGACGGTGAGCAGGACGGGTTGCCCCTTGCGAACCACGCCGAGGTCGGACTCATTGAGATCGATCATGGTCCACATCGTCGATGTGTCGGCAACAGAGAACAGTGTCGTGGCGGTATCGACGACCTCGCCCATGACCGCGTTGCGGTCCACGAGCAAGGCACTGAACGGGGCGGTTATGGGCAGCAGCGACGAGGTGTCATTCGTGCTGACCACCTCCGCGATCTGCTCGGTGTTCAGACCCAGAATGCGCAGCCGCTGCTCTGCCCGGGACAAGCCGATGCGAGACTCCCCGAGGCGGGTCCGGGACTCGAGAAGATCCCGCTCGGTGCCCGCGCCCCGCTCAAACAGCACCTGCTCGCGGGCGGCGTTGGTCTCCCAGAGCGTCATGATCTCGCGGGCCTGCAGCAGGTCGGCCTTGGCAGACCCGAGTTCGACGGAGTCCACGATGGCGATGACCTCGCCGGCCTGGACCGGGTCGCCGAGGTCCTTGTAGACCTCGATCACGATGCCGGGTGCGCGGGAGGAGAGCCGGGCGAACCGGTTCGCGTTGTAGCTCACTTCGGCGTTTCTGAGAACCACGCGATTGAGGGGCTCGGTGGCGACAACGGCGTAGTCAAGACCGATTGTTCGTGCCACCTGCGTCGAGCCGAGGAAGATCTCGGTGCTCGAGGTCGAGCAGGTCACTGATGGTGCGCGCTCGGCGCGCATATCCGTTCCGGCGATGGGCGTATCGGCGAGACTTGCCAAAGCAAGTGAACCGGCCACGACGGGCGCGAGTGCGAAACGAGTCATCGGTAGCTCCTCATTCGGTCGGATTGCAGATCGCGCACTGTGACTCAGGGGTATCGTGAGATGCGCACCAGTCGCCTGCTGCGACGAACGCCGCCTTCAAATACGGACGGCACTTGACACAGAGCGCCTCGGCCACGCCATGGCCCGTGCAGAACCCTTCGCTCTCGACGAGGGAGGGCGTACAGAACGGGCAGTTGGTCTCGGCGATGCGGTGCTCGCATTCACCGGCGCCGGCGGGGTCGTCGTCTTCCGGGTGCTCTCCTCCGTGGCCGCCGGTAATACGGTCCGCGAGTTCCGGATTGCAGGAAACACACTGTGACTCGGGCAGATTGTGCTCATCGCACCAATCGCCCTTGGCTCGGAATGCGGCACGGAGATACGGGCGGCAGGTCGCGCACAATGCCTCCGCGACACCGTGTTCGCCGCAGAAGCCGTCGGACTCGATCAGCGAAGGTGTGCAGAATGGGCATTGCTCGGACTTGAGGCTGTGTTCGCACCTGGAAGTGCCGTCAGCGTTGACGCTTGAGGATGAAGCGCCTTCCTGTTTCTTGCATCCTGCGAGTGGGAGTGCCGAGATCACGACAAGCGTGATTAGCGATGCGATGTGTCCGGCTTTCATGGTATGGCCTCCATCGGGTTGGGGGTTGGAACTGGGAGAGAGCGTGTGGCGTGCGCGAACGCGTCGAGGCCGGCAAGCCCCGCGATTGCGGATCGCGCAACCGCGGCGCTCCCGGCGAGCATCGCGGCGGATCGGCGCGCTTCGAGCAGCGTTCGCTGGGCATCGAGTACTTCTATGTATGGTGTCCGACCCGCCGTGTAGGACGCCTCGATTTGTTGATACGCGTTCTGCGCATCGGGGATAATCTGGTCGTGGAGTATTCTGAGTTGCAAGCGTGCCGAGTCGTATTGCGAGAATGACTCATGCAAATCGGCGAGCAGCATCCGTTCCATATCCACGGCTTCCTGCCTGATGCGCAGCACTTCGAAACGGGCGGTCAGGATCGGTGCCTCCCGCTTGTCCCAGAGTTGAATCTCTGCCTGCGCGCCGATCTCCAGCACGCCCTCGGAGTCTTCATCGTCGTACCCTGCGCCGAGCTGGAAGACGATATCGGGCGTTCGACTCGAGGCGGCGAGCGCAACACGCGCCTGGGCGGCGTCGGCCGATTGGCGCAACACCGTGAGGCGCGGATGGGTCGCGATGAGTGATGACGCGAGAGCGTCTTGATCGAGTTCCGCTGGGTTCATCGCCAGTTGATCTGCGAGCGAAGCGGATTGGACGCGATCGAGGCCGACGAGCAGCCCCAAGCGGTGCTCGGCGCTTCGGAGCAGCGATTGAATGTGGGCCATCTCGCTCTCCATGCGAGCGATCTCGATACGCGGGCGAAGCAGTTCCGATTCTGGTGCCGCGCGCGCCCGTATTCGAGTGTCGACCACCGCCAACGTCTGACGGGCAGCCCCGATGGCTTCGTTGAGGGCTCCTTGCTGGGCCACGAGAGAGAGGAGTTCGGCGTGCGTGCGTGCGATCGCGGAGAAGACTTCGTGCTGAGCCGCATGCACTTCTGCGAGGCGCGTTTGGGTCTCTTTCTCTGCCGAGTCGGCCGCCGTATCCAGGCGGTCGCCGATCACGATCGGCTGGGAGATGGTGGCCATTGTGACTGAGCCATTGAGTGCTTCTCGTGAGCCCACATCACGGAGTGCCAGGCCTAGCGTCGGATTCGGGTAAAGGGAGGCCTGCCATCTCTGGCCTTCTGCAGCGCCGACTCGAGCGCCGGCGGCGATGATCCGGGGGTGCGAATACCGCGCTGCATCGATGAGGTCGGCGAGTGTGACGCCTGACTGGGGCAACGGCGAAGCGGCCTGGTGAACTGAAAGGTCATGGATCCCGGCTGCTTCGCCGGTGACTGGTATTCCCGATGCACGAATGTCACGGAGAATCTGCTCGCCGATCAAAGGAGAAGACGAGGTGCAACCGGGCATTACTGACAGGGCAGCAAGGATGACTCCCAGTGGAATGACCTGAAGCGATCGGGACAAGGGAACCTCGGATGGATTGGGTGTCGGGCTGATCATCTGGATCAGAGAACGTGCCGAGACGACGTCGGGCGCGCGCACATCAAAGCCGACGAACGGCCGGGGTGAGCGTGGCCATGGGCCGAAGGCCGCGTTTCTCTAGATGAGGAGAGCCACCTTGAGTCGCACTGGTGATTGCGGCGGAGTCTTGTCCGTCGGAGGCGGAGGAGTCAGGAATCGGGCGACTGCGGGCCTGGAACTGCGTCGTCCCATGACTTCGAGATCGGGGGTTACATGCTTGGTGTTGTACGCGACAATAGAGTGCGATGTCGTCGGGTTGGGTATCAACAAGTGCACGCCGTCGAGTTCGATCGGAACACTGAAGCAGTCGCAATCCACACTCGGCTTGACGTTGGAGGTATTCGTGAACGAGCGTGGTTGGACCCTCGTCGTGCCGCAGCACTGCTCACAGTTGGCGGGCGTGGGCTCTTCGACGACGGGTGTGGCGGGGCAGCACGCCGGGATCGGGCAGCCGAAGCAGAGGACATACCTTGAGCCGACCAGTGGTACGAACACCGCCTGGCATGCCATGATGCAGATGACCAGCCAAGTGAGAAGTTGTGTTGAGAAGCGGGAATGCATCTTGGTTCGCTTTGAGTCTATGTCGCATCAGGACTATCGGTCGAGCCACGGCCCAAACCCAGCAAACCCGCGGTGCATGAGAAAGATTGGGTCCGCGCTGGGCGGTGACAATCAATGGCAGGAGGGGGGGCAAACGGGCCGGATAGACGCTGGTTCGTCTGTCAGGACAAGGATCGCCCACGCTTGGAGGCGGAATCGGGATTTGCGGGAGGGATTTGGTGGTTGTAGGCGGGGGTGAAGCGCAGGAGGGAGTGGCAGGGGGGCGAGGGCGTGAACCCTCGAAGGGCGCAGGACTCTCGGGCTCTGGGGTTGACGGGGGATTCGGTTCGGAACAATTGAAAAGTCGGACGCCGGGGGTCGGGGTCCGCGCTTGGAGCCGTCGTATTCGCAGGGTGATGTCTGTCGTTACGGGCAGGTCGCGCCGAAGTTGGCGAGGACGACATTCAAGTCGTCGACATCGACGAACCCGTCGTTGTTGGCGGTGTCGCGCGGGTCGCCGATGCCGACGTTTGTGCCGAAGGCGGAGAGGATCGCGTTGAGGTCGTCGACATCGACCATGCCGTCGGCAATGGCGATGTTGCCGGGGCAGTGCGGGGATGCAGGAGCATTTGGCAACCAGAAGCCCCCGGTGAGCGAATAGGTCGCGGCGGTCAGGGCACCGGCATCGGCCTGCCCGATGGCGCCGGACTGTGTGTAGGTCGCTCCGCTCAGCATGCCGCCGCCGCCGTCGATGGTGCTGCGCGTGATTTCATACTGGGCGAGCGTAGATGGAATGGCGACCCATGCGGCCAAGGCGGCTAACCGGAACTTGGGGTTCATCAGGGGCTCCAATCACTGTTTCGGGCGCCGGCGGATGTCCGCTCGTTAGGCTGAAACGACGTGCAGTGGTGACCGGGTTCGGGGGTTTGCAGTTCCCCAGTTTGCTGATCGCGCTCGACCGCTTCGGGAACCCGTATTTGTGCGGGTCTGCATTGACCACGCAGACAACCGTCAGTAACGGATTTGTCTACAAACTGGATCGGAACAATTTTGGACCGGTCGGCGGGCCGTACCCCGCGCCGGTGTGGACGCACGAGTTGGGGGC
>CALFMQ010000119.1 GCA_937879825.1 uncultured Phycisphaerales bacterium | reverse complement strand
GAACCCATGACCTCACCCTTACCAAGGGTGTGCTCTACCACTGAGCTACGGTGGCACAACCCCGCCGGGCCAGGGCCCGCCGGGGGGCCGCGAAATGTACCCCCGCCGGCCGCCAGAGACAAGTGAGCCGGGCACTTCATCCTCGATCGTCGCACACCCCGGCCCCAATCGCGCGGCTTGTCCGGAGCCCGTCCCCGCGCCGGCCCTCCGCCCCGGCATTCCGCCCGCTACCCTCACCTCAGCCATGGCCCTTCCTCACCCCCCCTCCCCTCCCTCCCCCCCTTCCCCCTCGTCCGAATCTCGCCGAGCCGTGTTCCTCGATCGCGACGACACACTGATCCATTGCCGATCCGTGACGCCCGACGGCGATCTGGGCGATCCCGCGCTGGTCCGTCTTGTTGACGGCGCCGCGGAGGCCTGCGCGGAACTCGCCCGGGCGGGCTACGCCCTGATCGTGGTCTCCAATCAGGGGGGCGTCGCCCGGGGGCGGTACACCGAGCGCGAGGTCGGGGCGGTCAACGCCAAGGTCAACGAACTGCTGGGGGGCGTGATCGAGCGCTTCTATTACTGCCCGTTCCACCCGAGAGGCGTCGTGCCCGCGTACACCCGCGAGCACCCGTGGCGCAAGCCCGCGCCCGGGATGCCCCTCGCAGCGGCGCAGGCAATGAACCTCGACCTCCCCCGTTCGTGGATGATCGGCGACGCCGAGCGAGACATCGAGGCGGGCCACGGGGCGGGGTGCCGGGCGGTCCGGATCGGCAACGCCGGCGTGGAGTCGCGCGCCGAGTTCGTCGCCCCGGACCTGGCGCATGCGGCGCGGATCATCCTCCGGGAGTCGGACCGATCATGAGCGAGCCCGAGCGGAACACCATCACCCTGCGCGCGCTCGAGGGAGCGCCGCTCGCCGAGGACAACATCCGGGGCATGGTCGTCGCGTCGGCGAACGCGATCGCCGAGCGCAACGGCGTCGACCTGCTCTACGTCCGCACGAAGGACGACTCGATCACCTGCACGCTCGCGTGCTCGCGCCTGGCCGCGATCGGGTTCGCCGCGGAACTGCGCCGCATCACCGAGCGCTGGTACCGCCAGCACACCGGGGCCAGTACCCTTTGGGGCGAGTTGCCGACGGGCTCGGACATCGAGAACGACGACGAGGACTGGGGGCTGAACCTCGACGATTGGAAGAATGAACCCGGCTGATGGAACCGCCCCCTTCCAACCCCCCGATCACCGACCGCAGCGCATCGGGCGATCACGCGCTCCCGCATCGGCCGCTGCGCCTGCTGGTGGTGATGCCCTCATGGGTGGGCGACGCGGTGATGGCGACGCCCAGCGTGCGCGCGATCCGCGAACTGCTCCCCGGCTCGTTCATCGGGGCGCTCGTCCGCCCCGGCATCGACGAACTGCTCGCGGGCACGACGCTCTTCGACGAGATGCACGTCGGGCGCGCCTCGGGCGTGATGGGGCCCAAGAAACTCGCGGCCAGAGTCCGCCCGCGCCGCTACGACACGGCGCTGCTCCTGACCAACTCCTTCTCGACCGCGCTCATCACCCGCCTCGCGGGCATCCCGCGTCGAATCGGCTACGAGCGCGACGGGCGTGGCGTGCTGCTCACCGAGCGCCTGGAAGCGAAGCGCCGGCGCGATGTCGAGCCGTACAAGCGATCCGCCACCGCGCCCAATGAGTGGGCGCCCGTGCCCGCGTGCGAGTACTACTTCGAACTGGCGCGCCACCTGCTCCGCCATGCTGGCCTGTCCCCCGCGCCGACCGCAGCGCCCGGACCGATGGAACTCGCCGCGACCGCCGACGACGAACTCGGAGCCGCGGAGATTCTCGAGCGCGCCGGAATCGAGCGCGAGCGGCAGCACCGCCAGAACCTCGCGATTCTCAACCCCGGCGGCAACGACCCCGACAAGCGCTGGCCCACCGATCGCTTCGCGCAACTGGCCGATCATCTCGCCCAGGCGCACGGCATGATCGTGCTCGTCAACGGCTCGCCCGCCGAGCGGCCCATCGCCGACGAGATCTGCGCGCAGTGCGCCCCAACCACGCGCACCGTCAACCTGCCCGCGCTGGGCATCCGCCTGGGCACGCTCAAGGGCATCGTGCGCCGGTGCAAACTCATGGTCACCAACGACACCGGCCCCCGCCACATCGCCGCGGCCTTCGGCGTGCCGGTCGTCACGCTCTTCGGCCCCACCGACAAGCGCTGGACGACGATCCCCTTCAAAGACGAGATCGAACTCGACGCCGACCCCTCGCTCCCGGAGGAGGAAGTCGCCAACGATCATCCGCAGCGCTGCCGCGTGTCGAACATCGCGCTGCAGGATGTCGTCAACGCGGCCGACACGCTGCTCAGCGGCGCGACGCTGAGGTAGCCGCACACCTGTTGCCCCCTCGCTCCCGCTCGCGGCTCTACCCCAGCGGATCATCCTCGGGCGTCGGGTCGCCGTGGGCGCGCACGAGTTCAGCCACCGCGCGCCAGTCGCGCCGCACATTCGCACGCGGATCGGGCGTGGACTGGTGCAACGTCCGCAGCACGCGCATCATCGTCGCCCGACGCACCGGATGCCCGACGCCCATCGGCTCAAGAATCATCGAAGCGAGCGTCCGCGCGATCCGCTTGGCGCTCACCTTGTGGCCCCGCGCCTCGCGCACGCCCGCCGTATCGATGTACACAATCCGCCACGCGCCCCACCCGCTATCGCGCTTCTCGGCGATCATGTTGCTCGGCTTGTGGTCCCGGTTCCATAGCCCCGCATCAAACATCGCGCGCAGGTCCGCGCCCAGCACCGTCGCGATCTGGCGCTCCTCGCGCAGGGTCAGATCGTCCGACGCCAGCAGGTGCAGGAGCGTGTCGCGCGACCCCGCGAGCGTGCCGTTGGAAGCGAGCCACGGCACCGCGCACCGGTCCCTCGGCACGCCGTCGCCCACGCGCTGCATCACCATCGTCTCGACGACCCCACCCCGCGCCGATCTCCCGCGGAACAGCACGATGGGTGTCGCCACCGGGAGCCCCGCGTGCGCCAGCAGCAACGCGCCGCGCCACTGACGCACGAGGCGCGTCGATCCGAACCAGCGCGAGAGCCGGTCCTTGCGCCGATCGAGCGACATGCTCTTGACGACCATCTCGCCGCGGAACACACCCCGGAGACGCACCTCCCCGGCGCGCACGGTGACATGCCCGGTCTGTTTGAGGCGCGACGCGTTGGCCACCCACGCCGGGTCGCAGACCGCCAGCGCGATCGCCGCCGCCGCGGGATCGTTGGTCAGTCTCGGCGCTCCCTGAATCGTGGGGTCTGACACGCGGGCACTCTATCGACAGATCCGCGGCAGAATCGTCCGTTTTCGTACCATGTCGCGGCATGGCCGCCGCCGACCACCCAGATGCCGCGTCTCCCTTGCCGCTGTCGGTGGCCGTCATCTGTAAAAATAATCATTCGACGATCGCGCGCACCATCGACTCCGTCCGCCCCATCGCGTCGCAGATCGTCGCGCTGGACTCCGGCTCGACCGACGGCACCATCGAAATCCTCGAGTCTCGCGGCGTCGAGGTGCATCGCGTCGACTGGCCGGGGCACATCGCCCAGAAGAACCGCGCACTCGACGCGTGCACGCAACCCTGGACGCTCTCCATCGACTCCGATGAGTCCCTCGAGCCCGACCTGGCACGGTCCGTCCGCGATGCGATCACGAAAGACGATCCCACGGTCGTGGGGTACGAGGCCAACCGCCGGGTGTGGTACGCCGGCCGGATGCTCAACCACGCGTGGCAGCCCGAGTGGCGACTGCGCCTCATCCGCACCGGCAAGGCCCGCTGGGGCGGCTACGACCCGCACGACAAACTCGAGCTCACCGACCCCGGCGCGCGCACCGGGCGCCTCTCGGGC
>CALFMQ010000118.1 GCA_937879825.1 uncultured Phycisphaerales bacterium | reverse complement strand
GCCGGGCGGCCATCGGTGCAAAGCCGCGGAAGGTCTCGTGGCGGAGGCGATGGAGATCTGTAACAGCGTCAGCGATCCCGCGGTCATGGACGCCGCCATCATCTGCGCCGCTCAGAAGATCGAGCACTACGAGATCGCCACGTATGGCTGTCTCCGGAGCTACGCCCGGATGCTCGGTGATGACAAGGTCGTTGCGGCGATCGAGGCGACGCTCGACGAAGAGCACAAAGCAGACCACCACCTGACCGAGATGGCCGAGCACTGGGTCAATGCGTTCGCGATGCAACAGGCCTGAGGTCGGGCCGAGGAGCTTCTCCCATGGGATACGGACTCATCGGTCTCATCATTCTCATCCTCGACATCATCGCGATCGTGAGCGTGCTGGGCGGTTCAGGATCGGTCGGTCACAAACTACTGTGGACCCTGCTGATCCTTCTGCTCCCGCTGATCGGGATGATCCTCTACTTCCTCATCGGGCGCAGCACCGCCGACGCGTGACGCCGCAGGATTGTCACCGATCGGCAACCGCACGATAAAGCGGCATCCGCGATCCTCGCAGTTCTCCACGGTGATGGCCCCGCCGTGGATTTCTGCGATTCCCTGAGCGATCTCCAGGCCAAGCCCGTGGCCCCGTCCGCGCTTGACTTCAGACTCCGACTGCGCGAACCGGTCGAAAATCGTATCGAGCATGCCGGGCGGGATGCCCGTCCCGAAATCCCGGATCTCGATAGTGACCTCACGATCGCTCGCCCGCTTGGCCGTGATCATGACACGCTCATTCTCGGGGCTGAACCGGACCGCGTTCCGGATGAGGTTGTCGAGCATCGTTCTCAGCAGGTCCGGAATACCGCTCACCATCAGGTCGAGGTCTGCCGTGCTGTCGAGCAGGAGCGGCACGAGATGGACCTCGTATTGCTCCGCGATGCCGACGCAGCTCTCGATGGAGTCGATGATCATCTCGTTCACCTGATACGTCGCGACGTTCGCCTGCACGGGCTTCCCGTCGCGCACCCGTGTCAGCAGGAGGAAACTCTCGACCATCCCGCCGAGCCGGCGGAGTTCCTCGCCGACGCTCACGATGAACTCCCTGACTTCCTGGGGGGTATCCCGCAAACTCGGGAGGGTCTGCATTTCGGTAAGGAGCACGGAAATCGGTGTCTTGATCTCGTGCGACACATTGGAGAGGAATCGCTCCTGCGCCTTGAACCCCGCTTCCATGCGCGATCGCATCGCGTCAACCTCGCGCCTCACCACGGCGAGCTCTTCCGAGCCGCCGTCCATCCGGACCTCCTGGCCGACGGTGCCCGGCGAGATATTCCTCATGGAGTCCAGGACCCTCTTGAGCGGCTCTGTCGCAACGCCCGAGATAATCCAGGCCGATGTCGCGGCACCCACAAGACCCGCCACCAGCGCAATGATCAAGACCTGTTGCAGGCGTGCGGTCAACCCGCGCGCCGCCGCATCGGTCGTCACGACAAGGAGTTCATACCTCTGCTCACTCCGGTCCTCGATCCCGAGCAGCAACATCCGCTCCTGACCGGGTGCCTCACGCAACGATGCAAAGTGATACGTGTCGGTCAGGAAGGCGCGTTCGGCTTCGATCGCGTTCTGATCCTCGCGCCGGATCTGGTCGTATGGGGGCGCGGGCTGATCTGTCGAGGCGATGACCCGACCGTCGCTCGCATAGACCACCAGCGCGAACCCCCGGAACATGATGTAGTCATCGGCGTTCCGAATCGCGATTTGCTGGAGTTGGATGTCAGTCAGGTCCGGGAGCAACGGACGGATCTCGGCGCCGATGCCGAGCGAGCGCCCCTTCAGCCGATCATCGAAAAACCGATCGACCGCCGCACCCTCGTAGAGCAGGATGAGCAGCACAACCGTTCCTTGAATGATTCCCCATACGAGGACCATCCAGAGAGTGAGTCTGCGTCGCAGCGACTTCCGACGTTTCGGCACTGCCGCCTCCGTGGTCCGGCATCAGTCCATCGGGCCGAAGCGATACCCGGCGCCCTTGATGGTGTGGATAAGCGGGACAACCTGGTCGCGATCGAGCTTCTTCCGCAACGCGGAGATGTACACATCGATCACATTGCTGGATGGCTCGAAGTTCATGTCCCAGACTTTCTCGCCGATCTGTGTTCTCGAGAGCACCCGGTTGGGATTGCGCATGAGGTACTCCAGCAGCGCAAACTCCTTGTTGGAAAGATCGACCTTATCCCCCTTCCGCGTCGCGGTTCTCGTATAGAGATCGAGTTCAAGATCGTCGCACGAAAGCGTCCGACCCTCCGAGGCCTCGCCCCGACGAAGGATCGACCGCACGCGGGCCAGGAGTTCCTCGAACTCGAAGGGCTTGGTGATGTAGTCGTCGGCCCCCGCATCGAGGCCGGAGACCTTGTCGTCTGTCGATGACAACGCAGTCAGCATGATGATCGGCGTTGACACGCATCGGCGTCTGAGATTGCGGCAGACCTCCACGCCGTCACGATCGGGCAGCATCAGGTCCAGCAGGATGACATCGTACTTTCCCGCCGCGGCGAGGTCCTCACCCTCAAAGCCGGTGTGCGACACATCCGCGGCGTAACCATTCTCATTGAGCCCTCGCTGGATGGCCGCGGCCATCTTCGGGTTGTCCTCTACCACCAAGACTCGCATTCCATGCACTCCGTGGGCGAACCGCCCGTCCCATGAACGCTACGCATTGTAGCCGATACCCCGTCGCTCCTTCACTATGAGCCCGGTTTCATGCCCCGTTCAGCACCCGCTCATCGCACCAGCGGAAAGTGTTGTTGTTACGTCAAATGGGACCGCTGGAGCGCGTCCCGAGTTGCACAAGTCAGAAACGACTTTATGTCGGAGGACACAGCAATGTTCATGAAAACACTTTCATACTGTGCGGTTGTTGCGGGCCTCGCAGGGATGCCCACGGGGTTGCTCATGGCCGAGCCCCCCGCCACTTCCGAACACATCACGAATGGTCGCACCACGAACGGCGCGATCAACTTCGAGTCTTTCGGAGATTTCAAGGGGCGCGAGGTCTACAACGAAGCAGACGAGAATATCGCGACGATCTCCGACCTGATCGTGGATCGCGGATCGGGGGAAGTGATGTACGTCGTCGTCCAGACCGGGGACATCCTCGGGTTCGGCGGCAAGAAGATCGCGATCCCCTACGACGCATTCCGCTGGGACAGGAGTGACGAACGAGTCGAACTCCGCTACAGCAAGGACTCGCTCCAGAATATGAGCGAGTTCAAGGCCGAGTCCTGGGCAGGCCTCCTGACCGAGGACAACGAGGACGCGTACGACGCTGCCTATAAGCAGCTCGAACGCGAGAAGACAATGTGGGAGAACGATCCCTACGCGAACGCCGCCAAGGATTATCCGACAATGACCATCGAAGGCGTGGTCCACCGCGTGGTCCGCCCCTCCGATCGGAGCGGGCACCCTGCGTATCTCGTCGTCAACTCGGAACGCGAGGGTCAGCGCAAGGTGATTCTGGGCCCGTCATGGTATGTGATGGGTTACACCGGCGCTCCCGAACGAGGAGACAAGATCTCGATCACCGCGTATGAGGTCCCGCGCGAGGACGGACGGGCGTATGTCGCGCGCACCGTCAAGACCGACCAGGGCGAGATCATCCTCCGCGCCGCGGACGGACACGGCCTCTGGAACCGGAATGGCGACTACGCGACGACGGAACACGGGCATATCCCGTTCCGTTACACGCTGCTGTCTGAGGTGGTCGGCAAGAACTGCAGCGCCCGCGGCGAAGACTGCGGCGAAGTGCAGAAGGCGATCATCGAGTGCACATCCGGCCAGGTCGCATTCCTGGCGATCGACCCGAACGAGAACATCCTGGGGCTCGGCGACCAACTGCACCTGGTCCCGTGGTCGGTGTCTCGCGTGTATGCCGACACCGTGGCCTTGGACGCCTCGCGCGCGATGATCGTGAGCAGCTCACCGATGCCGGACGACGTATCGGCGCTCGAGAGCCAATCCACCTGGGCCAACGCGTATCGGGTTTTCGATGTCGACGCTCCGCGATTCGAGAGCATCAAGTCGAACGCGGACCGCCGCGGGCGCGACAAGAAGGACAACTCAAAGTAACCCCGCACAGTCTCTCGTCCCACAGTGCTCGGAGCGATGCGCGAAAGCCATCGCTCCGGGCTTCCACCTCACGCGGGGACTATGCCGCCTCGCACCACAGTTCAGGAGAACACCAATGCCGTCTCTGTACTCAATCGGAACGCCGTCACGCGTCGTACCCGCCCTTCGTTGGGTCTTGTTCGCAATGTTGTGCTCATTCACACTGACATTCGTCGTCGCGTGCCACACGGTCGAAGGCGCCGGCAATGACATCGAGGGCGCCGGCGAAGGCCTCCAGGACGCCGCGGACTAATGACCATTCGCGGATTGACCACCGCGCATGAACACCGATTCACTCGACGTTCATCGATGCGTCACAGACCGATGCGAATATATGTCTACATGCGTGTAGTCGACGGCCAATCCGTCATTTGCTTGAACATCACACCATAGGAGGTGACAACATGCTTGGTTGGGCACTTACGTTCTTCGTCATCGCCATCGTTGCTGCCGTCTTCGGATTCGGCGGCATCGCGGCAGGTGCGGCCTCTATCGCACAGATTCTCTTCTTCGTATTCCTCGTGCTCTTCGTGCTCTCGCTGATCGCCGGCATGGTCCGACGCGGCAAGACGAAGATCGAAGTCTGACGCGATCGCAAGAGGTGCTTGCACTCCTGCTCGGGCAGGGCGATGGACTCACACAAATACTCCAACAAGAGGAGAACTCCGCAATGGAACGCAACACCCACATCCGCTTACCCCGTTGCATCACAACCGCCGCACTTGCGGGAGCCCTGGGCTTCGCGTGCGTCAGCATGACCGGGTGCGACGACAACGACCCCCCCGGCGAAGTGGTCGATGAAGCGATCGACGAGACCGGCGATGCCCTCGACGATGTCGGCGACGACATCGAGGATGCGGCCGACGACGCTGCCGATGAGATCGAAGATGAGGAGTCATGACCGCTCGGATTGGAAGAGCCGTCTCGATACTCATCCCATTGCAACACGACCCAAGGAGTAAACACCATTCTACCCACTGTAGATGTACTCTCACCGCGCACCATTCAGGGGCTACAGGAACTGATCGCGATCAACCTCGATAGCAGCCGCGGGCTCGAAGCCGCTGCCGATTTGATCGAGAACCCGCGGATCGCTTCTGTGTTCCGATCACTAGCCCCGCAACGACGCGAGTTCGCCGCTGCGCTCCAGGACTATGCCCGGAGCAACAACGTTGAGCCGACAGACTCCGGTTCGATCAAGGGCACGCTGCACCGTTGGTGGCTCAATATCCACGGCACCGTACGCGCCGGCGACGAGCACGCGGTTTTGTCCGACGCCGAGGCCGGCGAAGATGCAATCAAGCACAAGTACGAAGCCGTGCTCAAGGACACCGAGAGCAGCCCGCTCCGAAAAGTCCTGGCCGAACAGTACGAGCATGTGAAATCAGGGCACGACAAGATCCGTGATCTGCGCGACATGACGGCTTGAGACCTCGGATGTCTCACGCGGGTGCTGGGCGAAAGCCGAGTTGCCCGCGTTCGTCCGCGACTCGCGGCCGCAATGCTCGCTCATCGGCACCTTCCAGCCGAATGAAGCGAACACAATAGTGCGTCCCATGGAACAGACGTCCGGAGCCAGAGCATGCTTCCCCTCTCTCGCTCCGGGCGTCTGCGGGTGCCTGGATAGAAAGAAATGAGTAAGCACCATGCCCCACATCAGCAGCCACTGTTTGGTGTCAATGTTCGCAGCCGGCTCGGTCATGGCCCTGGCGGGCTGTTCCGCACCCGATCCGATGCGGCTCGACAGCACACTCCGTCTCGACGGCCCGGTATCCATCAACATGAAAATGGAGGGACCCGCGTCCAGATACACAGGAACATTCGTGAGCGAGGCGCTCTTCGATGCCGTCGAGGTAAAGGAGACACGCATCGAGTGGGTCCTCGCGACCTTCGGCGCTCCCGATCGCCGAGCCGACACATCGACGGGCGGAGAGTATCTCGTGTGGGACTACCGCGCCGACACCGTCCAAGGACACCCCCTCAGACTCACCGGGATCGGTGACGACGAGAATCAGACACCCTCATCGATGACCGTAACGCTCGAAGTCGTCAACGGGACGGTGATCCGCAAGTGGCGCGGCTAGGAAGTGAGAATGAGCGCTGATTCACGCGCGGCTCATTCAGTGTTCAGCGTGCCATCGCATACTCGCTCTGAAGAGAGTGAGAAATCGGATCTACCCGAGTCTCCGTCCAGTTGAATGCCAACGTAGAAAGACAAATCGAAAGGAGCCCAATCATGGCCGCAGGAAACAGAACAGCCGGCGTCGCCGACCATCCAGATATCGAAGCGATCCGTGAGGACCTCGCATCGCTCAAATCCGACTTTGGTTCGCTCGTGACCGACCTGGCCGAGGGCGGCCGACATGCGGCACAGAAGAGCGCCCAAGCGATCGCCGGTTCAGCCAAATCAACGGCCGAGCATGTCAAAGCCGCCCATTCGGCGACCTGCGACACCGTCAAGCAACACCCGATGGCAGCCGTCTTGGTCGCCGCCGGGGTGGGCGCGATCGCCGCCCGTCTCCTGATGAAGAGTTCGCGGTGATCCGAAGCATCGCCCAACTGGTGTCGGGGGGCATCGATCTGCTCGAGGCAGAGGGTCGTCTCGCACGGCTCCACCTCGTGCGGATCGGTGGCCTTTTGGCGACGCTCGCCTTCTGCTCAGTCGCGGCGTCCATCGCCATCGGTGCGATCGGAGCGGGGCTGGTAATCGTCCTGGCCGATCGCCTGGGCTGGGGCGGTGCTCTCATCGTCGTCGGAGCGATACTGATGTTGCTAAGTCTTATCACGGCGGTCTGGGCCTGGTCCGGAATGGGTCGGGAGTAGCCAAATATGTGGTGGAAGAACGAACTCAAGAGGCGTAGGCAAGAGGTCTCCGTGGCGCGTCGCCGGCTGGTGGAGAGCCACAAACCCAGCCCGCTCGGGCATGGTGCGAATCCGACTCCGGTCATGAAGTACTTGCCGGCAATGATCGCCGCGGGGTTCGCGGCAGGTGCGCTGCTCGGACCGAAGCGTGCGGTCAAACTCGCCGCGGTTGCGGCCCCCGTCGTGAGAATGGGTAACGCCATAACGCAGTTCTTGAGCGTGCCCAATGACGTACGTTGGCCGACGCCGCCAACTCCCAACTCCACCAAAGGAACAACGCCCCGGAACTGATCCGGGGCGTCGTGCAAGGCATTCAAGGAACGGACTCGTTCGTCGTCAGGATCGACGAGCGAATGTGTCAACCGGAGTATCTCGTATCCTCATTTGCACCCGCCCGGCAATGCCTGCGGCGGGAGCGTCACGCCGAAGTACGCCTCGTAGCCGGCCTGATCGACAATCTCGAGCGTCACCTCGTTCGAAGCGTATCCATCAGGGTTCACCACGATGACCGGAGCCGACAGAACACGATCCAGGTCCTGCACGGTGAGCACCGTCGTCAACACATCGTTCGTGAGCTCCACCTCGACATTGCCGTTGATGGTAAGGGAGCCGGTCTTCAATGTCTGAACATTGGTCGGATAGGGCACGCTGTCGATCTAGATAGTGGAACCCGGATAGAAGTCCTTACCCGAAATCTGGAGCGTCACGACCCCCGGATTATCCGGACAGCGATCGATCACCGCCTTCGAGGTGACCTCCGGAGAGATCGCGGTGATCACCGGCGAGGGATACCGGACCGCGAATGCGTGCGCATTGGAGGTCCCGCCGGAAGGAATGATGTTGCCCGAGAACGCATCGAAGTATCCAGTCCCATTGTTGGGCGTGCGGACCGTGATGAACGCATGGGTCTCGGTGGTTGTGAGACCGGCGGGAACGATCACCCTGAGTTCGGCCGGAGAGACAAACTTCGTCTGAAGCGGGATCTCATCCCAGTACACAACCGAGGCCTTGTTGAAGTTGCCGAACCGCTCCTCCTCGAAGCCGGCGAAGTACGGC
>CALFMQ010000117.1 GCA_937879825.1 uncultured Phycisphaerales bacterium | reverse complement strand
TGTCGCCGGACCATCTACCGCCTCATCGCCTCGGGCGAACTGCCCCAACCCGTCAAGGTCGGCAGCGGTGCACCTCTCCCACTGAACGATCGACAACATCCATACCGACGCGAGCGCCCTGGCGACGGTCGGCGCCATCGAGAAGCTGGCGGCGCTGGCGGGGGGTGGCGTACACGGGCGCGTACACGATTCGCACACGGCGGGACTTTCGGAGTCACACGCTGTCACGATGGAAGGGCCCGGTGCGTTTGCGCAAGTCCCTTTCGGACAAGTAATAAGGCGTGCCGAGTCATCGAATGGCACGCCCTGTCATCATGCGAACGAGAAGCGGAGAGGGGGGGATTCGAACCCCCGATACGGTTACCCGTATACAGCATTTCCAGTGCTGCTCCTTCAGCCGCTCGGACACCTCTCCGAAAGTGAGCCGCAAGACCCGGCTGGGGGCGGACAGTCTACACAACCGGGCGCGGGCACGCCGCCCACGCTCGGCACCGGCACCTCGCCCGCGGCGTTGCGGGGTCAGGCGGGACGATTCATCCGGAAACCCGACGCCTTCACCGCGCCCCGGAACAACTCCAGGAACTTCTTCTGCTGGCCGGAGGCGGGAAAGGGGATGCGCTCGTCGATCACCGGCAGGCCCGCGGCTTCGAGGGCCGCGAACGATGCATCGTGGACGATGGACTTGATCAGGATGATGCTCTTTGGCTTGAGGTCTTTGGCGCGCTTGACGAGATCGGGCACGCACAGCGCGAGTTGGGCCATCTTGGGCGATGAGACATTCTCCTCGTGCAGATCGATCAGGAAGACGCCGGCGTCGCGCAGGGCTTTGAGGTTGGCGGCCTTCGCGCCCTTCTGCGTCTTCTCGCCCGTCAGCCCCTCCCACACATAGCGGTACAGCCAGTCGTGCTGATCGACATCCTCGAAGTAGAAGTACCGGTCTGTCGCGCAGGGTGGTGCCTCGGCGATGAGCAACAACTCCACCGCTTTCGGCTTGTACTTCTTCGCCGCAGTCTTCCGCTCGGCGAGCGGGTCCGATTTCGTCGCGGGTGACATATTCGGAGTGTATCGCGCCCTCCCTCCCCCACTACCATGCGCAGATATGGGCCGCGGACGCAAGAATCACCGACCCGATCTCAACGGCGTGCTTGTCATCGACAAGCCGCTGGGCTGGACATCGTTCGATGTGTGTAAGTTGATTCGGCGCGCGACGGGAGGCGCGAAGGTCGGGCACGCGGGGACGCTCGATCCGCTGGCGACGGGTGTGCTTGTGGTGTGCCTGGGGCGGGCGACGAAGCGGATCGACGAGATCATGGGGACGGAGAAGCGGTACCGCGCGGTGATCGATCTGGCCCATGTGTCGGAGTCGCACGACCTGGAAACCCCCCCCACCCCCCCAATGCCCCCCGCGGATGTGACGAACGCGCCGAGTGAGGATCGCGTCCGTGAAACTCTCGCCTCCTTTGTCGGCGTCATCGATCAGACGCCCCCCGCGCACTCGGCCATCCAGATCGACGGCCAGCGCGCGTACGAGCTGGCGCGGAAGGGCGAAGTTGTTGAGTTGAAGGCGCGGCCGGTGGTGATTCACGAGATCGGTATCGTGAAGTACGAGTGGCCGCGGCTTGAGATCGATGTGCGGTGCGGCAAGGGGACCTACATCCGCTCGCTGGCGCGCGATATCGGCGAGAGACTCAATACTGGCGGCATGCTGACGGGCTTGATCCGCACGGCGGTCGGGGCGTTCACGGTGGAAGCCGCGGTGAAGTTGGATGGGATGGATGAGGACGCGGTTCGCGGCGTGGTGGAGCATGCCTCGGGGTGTGGTGATGGCTCTTCTGTGAGCGATCGGGCGGTTTGACTCGTGTATCGGGTTCTGAAAGAAATGGCCGGCCGGCCAATCGAGGAAACATCAGGAAACGGTTGCCCCTGTTACGCAGGGAGCGTGCGCCGGCTCGTTTCGTGAGCCGGTGACGCCATCCGATATCGGGTGATGGTCCGCCGCGGTGTTTCGAGCCGCGGTGTCGTCGCCTGAAATCGCCAGGCGAAGCGGGGAGGTGCAGGGACGCGTTTGCCCTCCGTAGGAGGCGGGGACGGTTGTTCTCGTGCGCACGGGGGAGAAGACTCACCACAGAGGCACAGAGGACACAGAGGAAATACAGGGCTCAGAAGGGGAGAATTATTCTTTGGATTGAGTCGGGGAGGGAGGGGTGCGGGTGGTTTGGTTGTGCGCGCGGGGGAGAAGACTCACCACAGAGACACAGAGGGCACAGAGGAAAACAGGCATGAGGGATCAGGCAGCAAGCATCAGTTCCTGTCACGGATGAATCGCACTCGCTTGCCGTTCAGATTAAGCATGTCAACTCGATAGCCAGCTTCGCGCCATGCCTTTGACTGAGGATGCGGACCGGTGAGATTGCCCCACCACGCCTGGTACTCGAATGCAGACCGAGGTAGCCCACCAACGATTTCGCCGATTTTGTCGAACGATGCTTCGACACGCTCGGTGCCTTGAGCCAACAGCCACTCCTTAAGCGGTGCATATTTGCTCGTCCTACCCAATGGCCTTTCCCGTGGCGGCGACGGATGGTGGGCGGGCGCTGTGTTCGGAGGCATTTCTTGGGACGGCGGCTGGGTCATTTGTGCGATCTGCTCGCATGCGGTCCGCGCCGAGTCTGTATCGACTTCACTTAGGAGTCGTGCTGCGCTGTCAATCGCTCGCGGTTCGTCCTCGTGTCGAAAGTGCTGATGAGCGATTTCGTTTCGGGTTGCGCGGAGTTCTTCGACCAACGATCGCGCACGCTTCGACAAGACCTGCACGAAGCAGTCCGACCAGCGGACGGTGATGACGGTGAGCAGCGCGTAGACATCCCACTGGATGCCGCCGTCCTTGGGTGCTGCCTGGGACATGTTGCGATAGACGATGGATCGGGCCTCGTCGGTCCACGATTGGCCGTAGCGTTGGCGCATTCGGTCGATCACGAATTCTTCGAGACCATCTTTGAGGAGCACCAACAATCGGGCCATGCGCTGGGCGGAGTCGGGAGTCATGCTTAGATCGTAATGAGATCATTGATGCAAGCAAATGCCCGGTTTGGTCGTCGCTATTGCTATTTGTCGACTCACGGGGCCCTCGCTCGCGCTTCGGGCTCGCACCCCGACAACGCTTGCGTCACTTCGTGCCGCCCCACCGACAGCGGTGGCACCCGGTGTCCTCGGGAAAGGGATCAAGACCTTTCGACCATCGCAGCCGAGCGGTGGCGGCTGCTGACAGTATATGAACAGCTACCCGTACACCGCATGAAAGGTCAGTACGAGGCTTGCAATGAAGTTGATCGCAGCCGCAGTCGTTGAAACCACCATCAGAAGCGCCGATACAAGCCACATCTCCAATGGGACTCTTCGTAGGAACGCCTGCCAAATAAGCGAGGCGATACCCACGACAATCATGACACCCCAAACGAGAAAGAACAGCCCAGCGCTATCGATCGCGTTTTCGACATCATCGTCTGAGACGGTCCGAACATTTACTACGAACATGATGACCATCGAGACAACTTGTAGTCCGACCCAGATGAGTCGTAGCCCGTTCCGAAGTGGGGGTGCGGGGCCGATCGGAAAGCCGCATTCCGGACAATTCTCTACGCCTTTCAGCCCGCGTATGTCATACCTACATATCGCGCATCTCGTTCTGCGAGTTTGCAGCCGAGCTTTGCATTGATCGCTTTTCATTCGGATTCCCGCGCAAGCCTGTACTGCTCACTCTAGAACGCCGCGTTGCCGGGTGTGCGGGGGAAGGGGATGACATCGCGGATGTTGGCCATGCCGGTGACGAACTGGACGATTCGTTCGAAGCCGAGGCCGAAGCCGGCGTGGGGGACGGTGCCGTAGCGGCGGAGGTCGCGGTACCACCAGTAGTCGTCTTTGTGGAGTTTCATTTCGTCGAGGCGCTGGTCGAGTTTGTCGAGTCGTTCCTCGCGCTGGGAGCCGCCGATGATCTCGCCGATGCCGGGGGCGAGGACATCCATGGCGGCGACGGTCTGGCCGTCGTCATTGGCGCGCATGTAGAACGCCTTGATGTCTTTCGGATAGTCGCGGACGACGACGGGGGCCTTGAAGTGGTCCTCTGTCAGGTAGCGCTCGTGCTCGGACTGGAGGTCGGTGCCCCACTTGACGGGGAACTCGAACTTCTTCTTGGCCTTGGTGAGGATGTCGATCGCGTCGGTGTAGGAGACGACCTTGAAGTCGGAGTCGATGACGTGCTGGAGGCGCTCGATGGCGGTCTTCTCGATGCGCTCGGCGAAGAACTTCATGTCGTCGGCGCGCTCGGCGAGCACGGCGCGGAACAGGTACTTGAGGAAGTCCACGGCGAGGGCGATGTCATCGTCGAGATTCGCGAAGGCGATCTCGGGCTCGATCATCCAGAACTCGGCGAGGTGGCGGCTCGTGTTGGAGTTCTCGGCGCGGAAGGTCGGGCCGAAGGTGTAGACCTTGGAGAGCG
>CALFMQ010000116.1 GCA_937879825.1 uncultured Phycisphaerales bacterium | reverse complement strand
CGCTCCCGGCCGCCGTCTCGCAGCTGCCCAATGTCACCAACGAGCAGATCACCGATCCGTGGGGCAACGCATACCTCATCGTGCCGGACGCCACGGGCAACGGATTCACGCTCGTCTCGATGGGCCCCGACGGCCAGCCGTCCACGGGCGATGAGATCGACTTCCGTTCGACGCGCTGACACCCGCTACCATCTGGGCACATGAGCGAATCGTCTCAACAACCCGCTCCCCTTGTCGGCGTCATCATGGGCTCGCGCTCGGACTGGGAGACCATGCGCCACGCCAGCGAGGCGCTGGCCGAACTCCGCGTTCACCACGAGACGCGTGTCGTTTCGGCGCATCGGACGCCCGATCTGCTGTTCGAGTACGCCTCCACCGCGGCGGCGCGCGGGCTGAAGGTCATCATCGCCGGCGCGGGCGGCGCGGCGCATCTGCCCGGCATGTGCGCCGCCAAGACGGCGCTCCCGGTGCTGGGCGTGCCTGTGGAGTCGGCGGCCCTCAAGGGGCTCGACTCGCTGCTCTCGATCGTGCAGATGCCGGGGGGCGTGCCCGTCGCGACGCTGGCGATCGGCAAGGCCGGCGCGCGCAACGCGGGGCTGCTGGCGGCGTCGATCCTCGCGCTCTCCGACAATGCGCTCGCCCAGCGACTCGCCGAGTTCCGCACCAAGCAGACCGAGTCCGTGCAGGATGGGGCGGGGGGTGGCGATCCGTCGCAATCCGGGCCGAGACTCGCATGATCGTCGCGGTGCTGGGAGCCGGGCAACTGGGTCGGATGCTCGCGCTGGCGGGCGTCCCGCTCGGCATGAAGTTCCGGTTCCTCTCCACCTCGCCCGGCGCGTGCGCGGGCGATGTCGGCGAGGTGGTCGTGGGGCCGCGCTTCGATGATGAGGACTCGATCAAGCGCCTGGTCAAGGGCGAGGCGGACATCGTCACCTACGAGTTCGAGAACATCCCGGCGCGGGCGATCGAGGTCGCGGCCCGGTACGCGCCGGTGCTGCCCGGCGCGCTGGCCCTCACCCTGGCGCAGGACCGCGTCGATGAGAAGACGTTCTTCCGATCGATCGATATCGGGACGCCCGACTTCCACGCCGTTGCTACGCGGCACGATCTTGATGCCGCGGCCGATGCGATCGGGTGCCCGTTTGTGCTCAAGACGCGGCGCTTCGGGTACGACGGCAAGGGCCAGCGGGTGATCAAGTCGCGGGACGAACTCGACTCTGCATGGGAGGCGCTGGGGGCGCACGAGGGGGGGCTGATCGCCGAGCGGTTCATCCGGTTCGACCGCGAGTTGTCGGTCATCGGCGTGCGCAGCAGCAGGGGCGAGACGGCGGTGTATCCGATCACCCAGAATGTCCATCGCGGCGGCATCCTGCACAACTCCATCGCCCCCGCGCCCGGGCTGCCGGGGGCGCTCGCGGAGCGGGCGAACGAGATCGTCACGCGCGCGATGCACGAGATGGATTACGCGGGCGTCTTGGCGATCGAACTGTTCGAGGTGGGCGGCGACCTGCTCGTGAACGAGATGGCCCCGCGCGTGCACAACTCCGGGCACTGGACGATCGACGGCGCGCAGACATCACAGTTCGAGAACCATCTCCGCGCCATCACCGGGCTCCCGCTCGGCCCGACCTCGATGCGTCCGGGGATCACGCACGCGGGCATGCTGAACCTTGTGGGCGATCACCCGCCGGTCTCCAAGCTCCTCACGGTGCCGGGGGCGCGGGTGCACCTCTACGGCAAGGCCTCCAAGCCGGGCCGGAAGGTCGGGCATCTGAACTTCGGTGCGGCGAGCGAGTCGGCGGTGCGCGCCTCGATGGAGGCGGCCGGTACCATGCTCCCCCGATGAACGACCTTCTCACAGAACTCCGCGAGCGATCGCTGCTCTATCAGGCCACCGACGAGGACGCCCTGCGCAAGCATCTCGATTCGGGCGACCGGGCGGCCGGGGGGCGGCGCATCTACACGGGCTTCGACCCGACAGCGGACTCCCTGACGATCGGCAATCTTGTGCCCATCATGCTGCTCCGCAAGATGCAGCAGGCGGGGCACACGCCCTTCGTCCTGCTGGGCGGCGCGACGGGGCTCATCGGCGATCCTTCGGGCAAGGAGTCCGAGCGGTCCCTGCGCACGCGCGACGAGGTGGATTTCAATGTCAACGCGCAGCGGAAGATCTTCGAGCGATTGCTGAACTTCGATGCCAAGGCGCCGAACCACGCGCGGATGGTCAACAACATCGACTGGTTCGAGAAGATCAGTTTCCTCGATGCCCTGCGCGATATCGGCAAGCATTTCTCCGTCAACGAGATGACCAAGCGCGACTCGGTGCGCGACCGGCTGGAGCGCGAGCAGGGGATCTCGTACACCGAGTTCTCGTACATGCTGCTGCAGGCGTACGACTTCCTGCACCTGTTCCGCGCCGAGGGCGTGACGATTCAGTCCGCAGGCGCGGACCAGTGGGGCAACATCGTTTCCGGCGCGGACCTCATCCGCCGGTGTGAGCACAACGATACGGGCGCATCGCTCTCTTTCGGCTTCACCGCGCCGCTGCTGACCAAGGCAGACGGCGGGAAGTTCGGCAAGACCGAGTCCGGCGCGATCTGGCTCTCGCACAAGCGCCCGTCCGGCACACCCGGCACTTCGCCCTACGCTTACTACCAGTTCTGGCTCAACACGAGCGACGCCGATGTCCGCAAGTATCTGTGCATCTTCACCGATCTCCCGCTCGCGGAGATCAACGATCTCTGCGCCAAGCATGCGAGTGAGCCGCACCTGCGCGAGGCGCAGCGCACGCTCGCGCAGCACGCGACCACGCTCCTGCACGGGGGCGGGGCGATGCGCGCCGCAGAGGACGCGGCCAGGGCGCTCTTCTCCGGCGAGGTGCGCGCGCTCGACGCCGACACGCTGGACGAGGTGTTCGCGGCCGTGCCGTCCACAACGCACGACAAGTCTTCGCTCGGGGGCGGCGTGTCGCTGATCGATGTGCTGGCGACGACCTCGCTCGCCAAATCCAAGAGCGAGGCCCGCAAGCATCTGGAGGCGGGCGCGGTCTCGGTCAACGGCGACAAGGCCGACGCCGATCATCAACTCACCACGAACGACCTCCTGCACGGCCGGGTCGTTTTGCTGCGTCGCGGGAAAAAATCGTGGCATGTGACGCGCTGGGCGTAGATTCGGCGTCTATTGCCCCATGATTCGATAGGATTTTGGCCGCAACCCACGGTTTTTGCGTGAGTTCCGCGCGGTCCTATGGCATGATTCCTGATTGGAGAGCCCCCGCACAGGACAAGCGGGGGCGTGGGGGAGAGAGAGGTCGAGCGACGCCCCGGCCATACGGACGGGCGAAAGGAGGGCTCATGCCGACCATCGAACATCTGTTGTCGCGCAAACCGGCCGACCGGCAACGCGTGGTCACGATCTCGAAGAACGCGACGGCGCTCGAGGCGGCGCGCGTGATGAATGATCACCATATCGGGGCGCTCGTCGTCACCGACGATGACCACACCGTAGCGGGCATCTTCACGGAGCGCGACCTGCTCACGCGCATCGTCTCGGCCCAGCGGGCGCCGGAGAAGACCCGTGTCGCGGACGTCATGACCACGAATGTCGTGGTCTGCTCGCCCGAGACGCGCTGCGACGATGTGCGCCACATCATGCGTGAGAAGCGCGTCCGCCATATCCCGGTGACGGAGGGGCGGCGGCTCATGGGCATGATCTCGATCGGCGATCTCAACACCGCCGAGGTGAAGGTGCTCGCCGAGACGATCACCTACCTCGAGCAGTTCGTCGCGCCGAGTTGACCTAGCGCAGTTCGACCGACCAGTACGCGTTGTCGAGGAAG
>CALFMQ010000115.1 GCA_937879825.1 uncultured Phycisphaerales bacterium | reverse complement strand
CGCCGACCGAACATCCACGCCGCCATCCGTCGCCGCCGTAAGGATTAATCGCCCATCCGCCGAGACATCAACCGAACTCAACGATCCATGCCCGCTCGCAACAGACGCGACAGAGGTATCGAGCACACCCGCAAGGTAGTCGTGCTCCCAGCCGCGAAAGGCGACCGGCGCCTCCCGCAGCCATCGGCGCGCCTCGTCGTACTCGCCGAGCCGGTAATGCGCGTGCGCCGCCGCGATGTGCGCACCGTAAGCGCTCGACTCCTCAGCACCGCTCTCGCCACGAACGATACACGCGGTGCACAGGATCACGGCCCAAAGCGAGATCACTCGTTTCATGGTTCAGCCCCTATCCTCGCAACGCACTCAGCGCCACGCGCCCAGAATCGCGCCCGCCGCCACGAGATACAGCAGCGCATGCACCGTGTCGATCGCGAACGCCGCTACCGGCTTCCGGTGCGCCGCGTTCTGCATGATCTGATCCGGCAGCGCCGCCCCGGCCCACATCAGGAGCCCCACAACAGCGCCCGTCATCCACGTCACATCGCTCAAGGCCGTCAGAATCACCGCGATCACCGCCGCCATCAGCAGATCGGCAGCAAACATCAGCGCGAACGCTCGCCCCTGGCTCTGGCGCATGCGAGCCGTCGCCGCCTCGTTGTCATAGCCGTGCAGCGTCACCCACTTCTTCCCGAAGATCGCCCCGTAGACCACGCCGCCGATCACGAACGCCACCACCGCGGCCACCGGGACCGCCAGCCAGTTGACCTGATCCAAGTGAATCTGCATGTGAACTCCTGTCGGTTGAGAGATGCGAGCCGTGGGACAATGAAATGGGTGCCATGAGCAAGCCCGCGGCTTGCCCGTGAATGCCGAGTTATCGCGCCCGCTTGTGCGACGCCGAATGCACCTTCCGCGCGCCGGGCACCTCGCCCGCCGTGCCATGCGCAATAAGCCGCTCGATGTAATCGCGCAGCGTGGTCACCGCAGCGTCGTACGCCGTGAAATCCCTGTACGTCCGCGCCAGCATGATCGCCCCCTCCATCGTCGTGAGCACAAACACCGCCAACTGCCGCGTGTCCGTCCCCTCCGGAAGCCGGTCGCTCGCGTCCTTGAAGCACTGCTCAACAGCGTCCGTCCAGTTGTCGAAGTTCGCCGCCAGCAACGGGCGCGTGTTCGGGTGCGTCTCCGCCAGCTCCAGCGCCAGATTGCCGATGGGGCACCCGCCGCCGAACTCCATGAAAATCAGCCCCTGCCGGTATCCCTCCAGCAGCGCGAATACCCGCTCGATCGGATCGTCCACCTTGCCCCAGATCGGATCGAGCAGATCGGGCCAGATGCGCACCAGCCGCTCCTCGAGCGTCGCGCGCAACAGGTCCTCCTTCGTCGGAAAGAAGTGATACAGCGACCCCGGAAGGGCGTCGGCTTTCCTGGCGATCTGCGCGAGCCCCGTGTTCGCGTACCCCTGGAACCAGAACAACTCCATCGCAGCATCAATCAGCCGCTGACGTGTCTGACTCTCTGAACCAGCAGGGGGGGGCGGCACCATCAAGAATGCTCCTTGGGAGATCAACCAAATCTTGCGATACCATACTTGGTTCACCCACCAAGTCAAAT
>CALFMQ010000114.1 GCA_937879825.1 uncultured Phycisphaerales bacterium | reverse complement strand
CGATCAACCTCGATCGCCTCAAACAGCGACCCCGCGTCCGTGTGCGCGTAAGGACGTAGCACCAGCCGCTCCGTCTCGATGCGGCTCGGCACCGGCGCCGGCAGCGTCCACGGGTTCGGATCGCTCATCGGCGGCGCAAAGACATGATTCAACCGGTGCGGCATCACCACACGATACCCCGCCCGACCCGTCTAAGATCACCACAATGGCCGACACGCCCCCGCCCAACCCCCTCAACCCCCCCGACCCCGATCTCGCGCGCTACCACCGCCAGATGATCCTGCCGTCGATCACCGAAGCGGGCCAGCGTCGCCTCCTCGCCTCTCATGCCATGATCGTCGGTTGCGGCGCGCTCGGATGCGTCATCGCCGACCAACTCACCCGCGCGGGTGTCGGCACCCTCACCATCATCGACCGCGATGTCGTGGAGACAACCAACCTCCAGCGACAGACCCTCTTCGACGAAGAAGACGCCCGTCTCGGCAAACCGAAAGCCGAAGCCGCCAAGGCCCGACTCGCGCAGATCAACTCACAAGTTCGTAACAACGCCCACGCAGCCGATCTCACACCCGCCAACGCCGAGCGCCTCGCCGGCCTGCCTTCGCGCTCCGACGCCCTACCGCCCATCTCGCTCATCATCGACGCGACCGACAACTTCCAGACGCGCCTCCTGCTCAACGATCTCGCCGTCAAGCACGCCATCCCCTTCATCTACGCCGGCGTTGTGGGCACACGCGCAACCACGATGACAGTCGTTCCAAGGAGTGGGGGGCCTTGCCTCCGATGCATCGTCGAAGACGCCCCCGCGCCCGGTGCGCTCGAAACCTGCGACACCGCGGGCGTCCTCGCCCCCGCCGTCGCCATAATCGCCTCCATCCAGTCCACCGAAGTGCTCAAGATCCTCACGGGCAACACCGACGCTCTCCGCACGACGCTCCTCGAACTCGACCCGTGGACATCAACTTTCCGTGAGATCAATCTCGCGCATGCAAAGCGTGCCGACTGCCCGTGCTGCGCCCGCCGCCGGTT
>CALFMQ010000113.1 GCA_937879825.1 uncultured Phycisphaerales bacterium | reverse complement strand
CACGAGCCCCCGGCGCAAGCCGGGGGTTTTTCACATGTGAGGGTGCCATGGTTCGCCCCGACAAAGTCGGGCGAGCCATGTCACAGTTCGGTGTTCACCGAAGCGACACCACCGTCACCCCCAACTGCAACACCGCAAGCACAACAATCAGCGGCGTCCGAACCGCATACGCCCAACGCACCGGCGCGAACTCATTCCTATCGGGCACAAACGACTCAATCCGCGCGCACGCCAACGCCACCCACACGAGCACCAGCGGCTCGTAATACCGAGGCCACGCCAGCGCCCCCGCCGTCTGCGACGCAACAAACGCGCCCAGCACGCTCAGCATCACCCACCTGTCCCGCCGACCCAGCGCATTGAAGATCATCCCCGCCATCACCGCACCCGCGATCGACCCCAGCGCAATCACCGGCGACCGCTCCCCAAACGTCGGCAACCGCTTCACGACATTCCAGATGTGCGAGATCCGATCCTCGAAGCGGTACGAACTCTCCGGCACAACACCCACAACCAAACCGATCACCGCCGACACCATCAGCGCCACCCGAGCGCCCGTCCGCTCCCGCAGCGCCGCCCACGCCGCCGGCAACCAGTCGCCCACGAAGAACGCACCAAAGATCGCCAGCACACTCAGCACCGTCGCCGGCACCACGAAGTTCGGCCCGCTCAACCGCGTCGAAAAACTCGGAGGCGTCATCCCGTCCCACATCATCACGAACCACGCGATCAACCCGATCGCAGGAAGCGTTGCAAGCACCGCCACGCCCGTGCGCATCGCCTTCCGCGAGAGCGGGTCCTCGCGCGACGGTATCCACGCCGCCCGCGCCGCATCGCTTACGCCCCGCTCCCCGAGCCACCACGCGAACCACACCGGCGCCGCCGCCCAGATATGCACCTGCCGCACCAGCACCAATCCCACCAGCGCCGCCCCTGCCCCAACCAGCGCACCAATCCGCAGCCGCGGCATCAGCGCGATCATCATGATCACGAGCACAAGTAGCCACGCCGCATTGTCCGGCAACAACCACCCCGCGCTCGACACCACATACACAGACA
>CALFMQ010000112.1 GCA_937879825.1 uncultured Phycisphaerales bacterium | reverse complement strand
ATGTTGGTGGGCTGGTGGGTGTCGAAGTTCATGCCGTAGACGCCGGCCAGGAACGTGAGCGGGATGAAGATGGTCGAGATCACGGTCAGGACGCGCATCACCTCGTTGGTGCGGTTGCTCACCGACGAGAGATAGACATCCACGAAGCTGCCGGCGAGTTCGCGGTAGTTCTCGATGACATCGACCACCTGCATGACGTGGTCGGCGGCGTCGCGCAGGTAGGGCTGGACGCTGTCTGAGATCACCTCGTGGCCGTCGCGCAGGAGCTGATTGAGCGCATCGCGTAGCGGCCACGCGGCGCGGCGGAAGGTCATCAGGTCACGCTTGACCGAGTACACATCGCCCAGGATCTCGGTGTCGGGTTTGTCGATGACGCGTTCTTCGATGTCTTCGAGGTGATCGCCGAAGTGCTCGAGGATCGGGAAGTACCCGTCGACGATGCCGTCGATGATCATGCACCCGAGGTAGTCGCTGCCGGTGGAGCGTATGGGCTTCTTCCCGGCTCGGAGGCGTTCTCGGATGGGGTTGAGGCAATCGCCGTAGGTCTCCTGGAATGAGAGGACGAACCTGGGCCCGATGACGAGGCTGACCTGCTCCCACTTGATGGAGTTCTCCCCGTCGGGCATCACCATCCGCATGACGACGAACAGGATGTCTTCGTACTCCTCGACCTTGGATCGCTGCCCGATGTTGAC
The DNA here is from genome assembly GCA_937879825.1 of uncultured Phycisphaerales bacterium. GTDB lineage: Bacteria > Planctomycetota > Phycisphaerae > Phycisphaerales > UBA1924 > JACKHC01. The sequence continues at coordinate 11,412 of CALFMQ010000112.1, read as the reverse complement.
GATGTCGGCGACGAGCAGCGGGTGCAGTTTGAACTGCTCCCCGAGGTGCTCGATGAGCGCGGTGTCGGCGAGCCCCTGGACATCGATCCAGATGATGCTCTGGCCGGGGGGGAGGTAGGCGCACTCGTTCTCGGGGTCGATATCGATCTCGGAGATCGAGTCGGCGTCGTAGACGAAGGCGTGGATCCGCGGATGGACCGCGGTGGGGCTCGGGGCGAGCGTGCCCGGCGCGGAGCCGGGCTTGGCGAAGTAGCGCCTGAATACTCTGGGCATGTCCATGGTCGGGCTCCGATCGGGAGAGGTCGGGCTGCACGGTACCGCGCGCGGGTGCGTGCGGGGCGGGGGTTCGGGGCTGGGGCGTCGGTCGGGCGTATGACGGGGGCTGCGGTGCTCCCCGGGGCCGTTGCGGCCGGTGAGGGGGTCGGGGTGCGTGGTCTGTGGGTTTCTATCGGACATGTGAACGCCACGGATTTGTTCAAGGCGCGGGGCGGACGGGTCGATCTGGCTCGTTCGAGGGGGAAATCAAGGAGCCATTTCATGTTGAATCGTGCCTGTGCTGTTTCGCTGCTCACCGTCGCTTCGCTGGTCGCCTGTGCGGGCGCCGCGACGCCGGCGGCGTCATCGCCCGCGAACCTCGTTTCCAATGCCACTCAGGCCGCGCAGAAAGCCCGGTGGGATCAGTTCCTGGACTGCTTCACACCGGAGGCGCGCAAGCAGTTGATGGTCTCGCTGGCCCGCCCGATCTTCTCGGCGGCGTCGGCGGATGACGGTCTTGAGTCGGAGCTCGACCGCCTGATGAACTCGCTCGGTGCTTCGAAGTCGACCATTCTCTCGGGCAAGGACCTGTCGCGCCAGGCGCGATTCGTCGAGTTGCTCGTCGGCTTTGCGCAGCAGAACCAGATCCAGATCCCCGCTTATTGGACAACCCCCGGATCGCTTTCGCTCAACGCGGACAAGTCGGTCGCCTCGTTCGGATCGAGCCAGCAGAACGGCGTGCCCACCTCGTTCTCGCTCGTGAACAACAACGGCTCGTTCCAGTTTGCCCCGTCGGGGACGCAGACCAATACGCCCACGCCGACTGCGCAAGCGGGCAACACCCAGAGCGGGCCGTGGGTCGCGCGTGGGGTGTTCCCCGAGTTCCGCCAGGCGCTCGGCGCGATGAAGCACGCTCAGACATATACGCCGGACGCGCAGTGGAGCGCCGGCGTGCCCTCCACGCAGCCCGATCTCAATCCGGGTCAGACCGTGCTTGCGGCGTTCCCGAGCCAGAACGGTTCGACGCTCCATGTGTGCATGCTCATGGGCCTCAATGACGGCGTGGCACGCCTGCTGACGAGCGACGGGTTGCTCGTCGAGGGCGTCCCCGGGTCGCTCATCAGTTCGCTTGACGATCTCTCGAAGCACATCGGGCGGGACGCGCAGACGGGCGACTCCGTCCTGGCGTTCCGTGCGGACGGCGCTTCGTTCTTCGGCACGATCACCGGGTTCGAGAGCGGCGCTCCCATGGTCGCGTATTTCGACTCCGACCAGCAGCAGCAGCGCACATCGACGATGTGCGCGGTTGTGCCGGTCAATCAGAGCGAGTGCGTGATGTATCAGATGCTCGCGTTTGAGTGCGACGGCGGGATCGAGACGGGTCTCTGCGTCGCGCAGCGTGACACCATGATGTGGCTGCTCTCCTCGGGCGGGCTCGAAGTGCGCTCGAACGACGAGGTGCAACTGCTGGCGTGGACCGGCACCGACACGGACTCGGGCCTCGAGCAGTTCCGCGCCAACTCGGGCAATGCGCTGGCCTCGGCCGATTTCATGCCCAACGGCGCGAACATTGAGCTGGAGATTACGCCCCACCTGATGCCGTTCCCCGCGTACGCGGTCGGCGGCGTGGACACGGACAACGACAACTGAGCCGCAACGCGGGCATCGCCCGCTGCGGTCAGATGACCTCGAACGGGCTGGCGTCCGCTGAGGAGACGATGGTCTCGACAGCGGGCGCCAGTTTCTTTATGCGCGCCGCGAGGATGGGCAGGTAGCCGCGTTCGGTGTTGGTGTGACCGGCGAGGATGATGGTGAGCCCGGCGTCGTTGGCGGCGAAGACGTCGTGATGCGTCATCTCGCCCGTGACGAACGCGTCGCACCCTTGTTCGAGGGCGGCGTCGATGAGCGAACCGCCCGATCCCGGGCAGACGGCGACGCGCCTGATCGTCTGCCCGCCGACGCCTTGTGCGACCTTGACCATCGGCACGCCGAGGTTCTTCTTGACGCGCGCCGCCAGTGATTGTGCGTCGATGGGGCCGGCGAGCGTCGCGCAGCGCCCGGGGCCGGAGTTCGTGTCGGGTTTGTGTGCGAGCGCATAGAGATCGAACGCGGGTTCCTCGTAGGGGTGAGCCGAGCGGAGCACCGCGATGGCTTGCGCCAGATTGCGCGCGCCGATGACCATCTCGATGCGCGTTTCTTCGACGGCTTCCGGCCGCCCCCTCTTCCCGACCGCCGGATTGGTGGACTCGGAGCCGAAGAAGGTGCCGGTGCCGGCGAGATTGAATGAGCATCGCGAGTACGCGCCGATGCGCCCCGCGCCGGCGCCGGCCAGCGCCTCCCGCACCTTGTCGGCGTGCGTTTCGGGCACAAAGGTGACGAGTTTGTGTGTGGCGTTGGGATCGGCGCTGTGATGCGCCCGGAGCGCGACACGGTCGTCGGGGGGTACCCGCGCGGGGTCGTCGGATGCGCAGCAGTCGAGCAGCCAATCGGCGACACCCCCGGGAACCGCGTCGAGCGCGGTGTGGGGCGAGTACACCGACATGCCCGCGCCGATGATGCTGAGCAGGACGCGGCCCTTGGGTGCGTCGGGCGTGAGCGAGCGGATCGGACGAAAGATCGGCGGGTGGTAGGAGACGATTGTGGAGCAGGAGTTTTCGATCGCCTCGACGACGACGGGCATGGTGAGATCGATTGTGAGCAGGACCGGCCCGGCGAGGTCGTCGTCGGGGTCGCCCAGAAGGAGACCTGTGTTGTCCCATTCCTCGGCGAGGGGGGGAGGTGCGACTCGTTCCAGGACATCGATGAGGTCGCGGGTTCGCATGTTGTCAGTGTCCCGCTTGGGCGGGTGCCTTGGCAACCCGGGGCGGAGCGGGCTGGAATGTGAACCGCTCGTTCAGATTTGGCGTAGAAGCGGTGCACAGAACGAACGAAAATCGAGAGAGTTCTCGGCGGCCGGGGTCCGAGCGTCCCAGAAGCGGAAGGTCCGTAGAATTATCAGGCATGTCGGCTCGTGGATGGCCGATACAGAGAGCATGGGGCGTGGGGATTGGAGAGACGCCGCGTCGGGTCTGGAAGGCCCGGCGGCGAAAGGAGCCCAACGCTTGAAGACACGCGCCGCGAAGGGGAGCGCTCGGAACAAGGCCACGGAGGCCCCGTCCCGGGATCGCTCGGATGTCTCGTCCGCTCACCACAAGCAGAACGGGAAGGCGACGAAGACGAAGACTTTCGTTCTGGACACGAATGTGCTGCTGCACAATCCGCGTGCGATCTTCGTGTTCCAGGAGCATGACATCGTGATTCCGTTCACGGTGCTCGAGGAGCTCGACACCTTCAAGACGCGCAATGACGATGTCGGCCGCAATGCGCGCGAGTGCATCCGGCATCTCGATGCGCTGCGCGAGAAGGGACGGCTGCTGGATGGCGTATGCCTGGGCAACGGCGAGCCCGCGCTGGAGGCGGCGCGTGGCGCGGGATGCAAGGGGATGCTGCGGGTGGATGTCTCGGTGCACGAGCGCCCGGAGGTGATCCGCGAGGACACGCCCGACAACCGGATTCTGGCGAGTGCGCTCTCTGTGGAGAAGGACGCGGGGCGCGTGGTGTTCGTATCGAAGGACCTGAACGCGCGGCTCAAAGCGGATGCGCTCGGCCTGATCGCGGAGGACTTCGAGACTGACAAGGTCGAGGCGGAGCATCTGTACACGGGGTACACAACCGCGGAGATGCCGGGCGCGCTGATCGACGAGTTGTACGACGAGCGGATGCTCGACGCTGATCGACTGGCCGAGGCGATCGCCGACGACGATGAGCCGAGAGATTTCGCGCCCAACGAGTTCGTGCTCATGATCGACTCGGACGACGAGGGGCACACGGGCTTGGCGCGTCGGTTGGCGGACACGGAGCAGGTGATCCCGGTGACGGGGCCGCGGAAGCCGGTGTTCGGCATCATGGCGCGGAATGTTCAGCAGACGATGGCGCTGGACCTGCTGCTTGATGACGATGTGCGTCTGGTGACGCTGATCGGCCAGGCGGGCACCGGCAAGACGCTCCTGGCGGTGGCTGCGGGGATGGCCAAGACCTTCAACGAGGAGCGGTACGAGAAGATGCTGGTGGCGCGCCCGATCATGCCGATGGGGCGCGACATCGGGTACCTGCCGGGCGACAAGGACGAGAAGCTCACCGCGTGGATGCAGCCGATCTTTGACAACCTCGCGTATCTGCTGTCGACGCGCGGTGCGCACAATCAGTTGCCCGAGAGCCACTCGACAGAGCAGCGAATCAACAAACTGATCGCGGACGGTCGGCTCGTGCTCGAGCCGCTGACCTACATCCGTGGCCGGAGCATCCCGCACCAGTTCATCATCGTGGACGAAGCGCAGAATCTGACGCCGCACGAAGTGAAGACGATCGTCTCGCGGGTGGGCGACGGGACGAAGATCGTTTTGACCGGCGACGTGGCGCAGATCGACAACCCGTATCTGGACGCGTCCTCGAATGGGTTGAGCTACGCCGTCGAGCGGATGAAGGGGCTGGGTCAGGTCGGGCACGTGACGCTCAGCAAGAGTGAGCGGAGCGCGCTGGCGAGTCTGGCGGCGGAGCGCCTGTAGCGAGCGAGTGCCGAAATGGCAGTCGATACATTGTTCGGACGCGGCCCGGCGCTCACGGGCCGCGTTTTTTTGTACGCTGCGGCCTGAAACCTCGGAGGGGATTGCGCCAATAATTCCACGCACGGGGATGGTCCCGTGGGAGGCAACTCGCTGTGAGCACAACATTCGTCAACCAGTCCAAGACCGTGTTCCTGCTGGGCGGATTGATCGCGCTGTTTGTCGCGGTCGGGAGCATGTGGGGCACGCAGGGCATGATCACGGCGCTGATTCTCGGCGGCGCGATGAATGTCGGCGCGTGGTTCTTCTCGGACAAGATCGCGATCATGAGCATGCGTGGGCAGGAGGTGACGCGGGACAGCGGGCCGCAGGTCTCGGGGAACGTCTCTTCTCGCGAGTTGTACGAGATGGTTGATGAGTTACGTCAGCGGGCGGGGCTGCCGATGCCGCGCGTGTACATCTGCCCGCACCAGGCGCCCAACGCGTTTGCGACGGGCCGATCGCCGAAGAAGGCCGCGGTGGCTGCGACACAGGGCCTGCTCCAGATGATGAGCCGGGACGAGATCGCGGGGGTGATGGCGCACGAGTTGGCGCATGTCAAGAATCGTGACACGCTGACCTCCTGCATTGCCGCGACGATCGCGGGCGTGCTGGCGTTTATCGCGCAGTGGTTCTTCCTAATCGGCGGCGGTCGGCGCGAGGGCGGGCATCCGTTGATCGGATTCGCCGTTGTGATCCTGGCGGCTGTCGGGGCGGCGATGATCAAGGCGATGATCTCGCGGTCGAGGGAGTTCGTGGCTGATGCGCACGGCGCCGAGATCGCCGGGTCGCCCGAGGGGCTGGCCTCGGCGCTCGGGAAGCTGGACGCGATGTCGCGGCGGATCCCGCTTGTTCAGCCCAACCCCGCCCAGAACAACCTGTTCATCGTCGAGCCGCTCGCCGGAGGGCAGGCGCTGGTGAACCTTTTTGCGACGCACCCGCCGACCGAGAAGCGGATCGCGGCCCTTCGGTCGATGCGCTGATCGAACCCCGACGCCCGCGCCGAAGTAGCATCGCGTGGGTTTGGCAACGCGAACTCCCAACTCGCACGATGCCGCGGTCCGGCGATGGGCGCTCCCGGTTGGTGCCGTGGCGCTTCTGGGGCTGGGTGTCGGTCTGCTGGCGTCGATCGGTGATCATGATCCGGTCGCGGGCATCGCCGCGGTGATCGAGTCGGCGCTCGGGGCGGGCCTGATCGCGATGGCGTGGGTGATCGGCGCGGTCGGGATCGGTGTGTGGATCGTTCGAGGGTCCTGGGCGCTTGGGGCGTGCGTGGGCGTCGGGGCGATGCTCACGCTCGCGCACCTGCTGGGAATGGCGGGCGCGTTTGGCGGGCGGGCGGGGCAGGTGGTTGCCTGTGCGCCGGTGGCTGCGGGCGTCGCGCTCTTTGTGTGGCGATGGTGGAAGTATCCGCCGGTCGAGCCCGTGTCGCGCACGATGGGCGTCTCGCCTTTGGTGCTTGTCTTCATCCCGGCGCTCGCGGTATTGATCGTGGCCTCGTGCCTGCCGGCGGGGAGCATCTGGGAGAGCGAGGCGCGCGGCTACGACGTGCTCTCGTATCACCTGCAACTCGTGAACGACTGGAAATCACTCGGACGCGTGGCACCGGTCGAACACAATGTGTACTCGTTCTTGCCGTCGTACATGGAGGCGGCGTTCGCACAAGTCGATGCGATGATCTGGGGCGGCGTCGGGGGCGGGCCCGGGCGCGGGGTCGGGGCGAGTGCGACGGCGGCGCAGTTCCTGCACGCGTGGCTGGCGGTTCTGTCGGCGCTCGTCACGGGGCGGTTCGCGTCGGCCCTCATGGCGCGGTGCGGGATTGATCGCCAAGGCGCGGGTGCGACGCTCGCGGCGGTGATGGTGCTGTGCGTGCCATGGGTCGTGGTCACGGGGAGTCTGGCGTACAACGAGATGGGCGTCTTGGTGGCCTTCGGCGGCGCGCTGCTCGCGATTGTTGAAGGCGAATACCGGGCGATTGTGCGCGGCGCCCTGATCGGGGGGCTGTGCGGCCTGGCGGTGTCTTGCAAACTAACCAGCGCGTTTCTGTGCGTGCCGAGCGTCGTGATCGCGATCTTCGTGCTCAGGCCGAGGCGCGAATGGCTTGTGTTGTTCGCGGGCGCGGCCATCGTCGGGGCGGGCGTGATCTCCCCGTGGCTCATCCGGAACGCCATGCACGGCGGCAATCCGGTCTTTCCTTTCGCCACGGGGTTGTTTGGGTCGGCGCACTGGACGGGCGAGCAGGTGGCACGCTGGCGTGGTGCGCACAGACCCGATTCGGGCCTGATCGGGCGGATTGGATCGCTTCTTTCGGTGGGTCGCGGCCTCGCTCACGAGCAGTGGTCGCTCTTCGCGATCGTGGTGATCGCGGCGGCGGTGACATCGGTTCGGGCGCGTGCAACGCGGGCCGCGGGCGGGCTGCTCGGGTTGATGATGCTCGCGATCCTCGGTGCGTGGCTCGCAATCGGGCACCAGCAGTCTCGGTTCCTGTTGCCATTGGTGGTGCCGGGCGCGGCGGCGTGCGGGATCGCGGTTTGCTCGCTCCGTGCGGCTCGGTGGCGCGCGACGGCGCAGGGTGTTGTCACCGGTTGCGCGCTTGTCATGAGCGTTCACGCGTGCATCATCTTTGCCTCGGAGAACGAAGGGCATCCCGACTGGTTGCTCGTCGACGGTGCGACCTGGCTCAATGGCTCGAGCGTCATCGGGACCTGGTCCGGGCTCCCGGAAGCGGACCGGCAGCGTGTTTGGAGCCGGCTGCCGCCCTCGGCCGCCACCAATCTGGCGCTTGCGCCCGATCCCGGGGCCAAGGTGTACCTGTTGGGCGATGCGACGCCGATGTACTTCATGGTTCCGACGATGTACCACACGACCTGGGACGCATCTCCGATCGGCGATGCCATTCGCGCCGGGCGCGATCCGATCGGGCGCCTGCGCTCGTTCGGGGTGACGCACATCCTCATCAACTTCTCGGAACTTAAGCGGCTCGGCGATCTGGGGTGGTATGACCCGGCGGTGACGCCCGCGTTTGTCCGCGACGAAATACTGACGCGCTGCGCGGTGGTCCGTGGGTGGCCGGAGTTGGGCGTTGTGCTGGTGGCGCTTGGAGGCGAAGACGCACCGGGGTGAGCGTGCAAGTACGATGCGCGCGATGGACCATGAGCACGGCGGCACATCGGAAGGGTTGCATGCGCCCGGAGCGGCGCTGGGGTCACTCGAGACGCCGCGACGGTGGTCGCCGGCGCGCATGATGATGCAGGTGTTCGGGGCGTTGGTGGCGATCGGGTTGCTCGGCTGGGCGCTGAGTCTGGCACTCTCGGAGAAGAACCATGCATCGCTGAACGCCCTGAGGCAGGCCGACGCGTGGCGCGTGGCGCAGGTGATCGGGCTCAGCGCTGTGTCGGTGGGGCTGAGCGGGCTGCTTTTCTGGGTGGTTGCCAGGCCGGAGCGGCGTGTGCCGCTGGCGAGCGCGAGCGCCGCGAACGCGATCGCGATGGGGCTGGGGTTGGTGCCATTCAAGATGGGTATGGTCGCGCGTGTGCTGATCCATCATCGGCGCGACGGGATGGCGTTCAAGGACATCGTGGGCTGGGTCGCAGCCATCGCGGCGCTGTCGGTCGTCACGCTTGTGCCGTTGGCGCTGGCTGGGGTGTGGCGGCGCGATCTGGACGCCGTGTGGTGGATTGTCGGGGTCGGCGGCGTCTGCCTCGGCCATGGGGTCGGCATCGTTGTCGGGCGCGCGGCCGCTTCGAGGCCTGTGCTGGCCCGGGTGAGTCTTGGATCGTGGCGGTTCGTGCGCCACGGATCGGGTGTCTGGAGCCATGGAGCGATTCGGCTCGTGGACCTGGCGCTGTTGGGTGTGCGGTTCTGGCTGGTCGCGTCGATGTCGGGGCTGGCGCTTTCGATGGGCGACGCGATGCTCTTTGGCGTGGTCTACATCACGCTTGTGGTGGGCAGCCCGTTCGGGCGGATCGGATTCGCGGAGATGGCGGTCGCGGGTGTCGCAACGGCATTCGGGCACGACGCCGAGCACCTGGCGCTGGTTGCGGTCACGGTAACGGCGGCCGAGGCGATCACAAGCATCTGCCTCGCGGCGGTTTCGTTTGTATACATCCGCCCGGATCGGCTCATGGCGCGTCGTTCGGCTTCTCGCGTTGCTTGATGCTGAGCGTTACGCTCTGTGACTGCGTGACGGCCTGATCGCCGAGCGTCCAGACGGTCGTGAGCGATTGCTCGGACTCACGCTCGATCAGCCGGCCCGTTTCGATGTCCCATCGGACAGTGGAGCGATGCTGCGAGTCTTCCACACGGACCCGCGGCGTCGTTTGGAGCAGATCATCTCGTTGGTGAATGCTGACTTCTGTCAAGCCAGTGAGCGCTGCTGCTGAGTCATTCATTCGATCGAATGTCCATTGCGTTAGCAACTCGGCCTGACCGATGGTGGGAATCGGGTGTACTTCGGTTGTGGTCCACTCCGAACCGACCTCGCGGAGCGCATCGCGGGCCGAGCCGTCGGACTTGAGGATGTGCTCGATGGTGGCGGCGAGGCGCTCGGGGGCGAAGAGCCCGATGAACGCGGGGCCAGTGTCGCCCATCGACAGGGCCTCATCGATGAACTCGTCGAGCCCGGAGACTTTCACGACCGAGCCCGAAGCATCGATCTCGACGGTGATGGCGCTCTTGACGAGCAGGGCGCCGGCGCGGGCGGCGTCGCCCGGGGAGTTGCCGTCATTCGACTCGGGGTCATCGCGATTCCACCCAAAGAACATCGTCTCTCCGCCGGCCGTCGTCTCGATGAGTACCCTGTCGAGACTGAGCGTGAGCGTGGCGCTGCCGTCGGACTCGATCTGGCGCGGGGAGAGGCGGACATCGGCGGCGTGGTGCGACTCGGCCAGTCTGCCTTCCTCCATGTCGAGCGAGGTCTGGAGGTCGAATCGCTGATCGATGGTGTACGAGAGCGCATGGGCGTACTCGAGGGACAGCGCCAGACGCACCGGGTCGGCGTGGACGCTCGGGGCGACGGCGAGGCATGCACAGAGGCAGAGAAGCGTGGCGGTGAGTCGCATGGGGTCTCCTCGATGACCGATTCTATGGTGAACCGATGGGTCGCGATCGGGTTTCCTACAATCCCGGCCCGTGAAACTCGCGCTTGTACAGATCAATCCGATCGTCGGTGACATGCCGGGCAACGCCCGCCTGATCGCTTCGTGGGCGCGCCGCGCTGCCGATAGCGGGGCCGATTTGATCGTCTTCCCGGAACTGGCGGTCTGCGGGTATCCGCCTCGAGATCTGCTATTGCAGGAGGGTTTCTGCGAGCAGGCGCGCGATGCCTGCGTCCGGCTCTGCGGCGAACTCCCGATGGAGAGCGTCGTCATGATCGGCGCGCCCTGGAAGCCGGGTGAGAATGGTCCCGCTTCATTTGACGCGGTGGGCCGGCCGCGGAACAGCGTGGTGATCTACCGCGGCGGCGCGATCGTGGAGCGGTACGACAAGCGCTTGTTGCCGACTTACGACGTCTTTGACGAGGACCGCTATTTCAAGGCGGGCAACCGTCCTTGTGTGATCGACGTCAGGGGCGTCCGTATCGGCGTGAGCGTCTGCGAGGACCTGTGGTTCGGCGATGATGTCGGCTTCTCCTCACGCTACGAGGGGCTGCCCGACCCGGTGGGCGAACTCGTGCGGGCCGGCGCCCGGGTGATCGTCAATCCCAGCGCCTCGCCCTTTGCGCTGGGCAAGGGGAGGCGCCAACGCGAGATTCTGGCGAGGCATGTGCGCGAGCACGGCGTGTGCGTCGCCGCTGTGAACCAGGTGGGCGGCAACGACGATCTCATTTTCGACGGGCACGCCGGGGTGTTGGTCCCGGATGAGGACGGCGGGGCGCGGCTCGTTGCTGCGGGAGTCGGCTTCGAGGAGTCGATCACGATGATCGATCTCGGGCCGGGGCGAGTTGCGTGGTCGTCGCTCGGCGGCGTCCCGGACCCGCTGATCGAGTCGCACGACATGTCGCTGCTCTGGCGGGCGTTGGTGCTGGGCGTAGGCGATTATTGCAGGAAGACGGGATTCCGGGACGCGGTGATCGGGCTGTCGGGCGGGATCGACTCGGCGGTGACGGCGGCGGTGGCGGCCGCGGCGCTCGGCGCGGACAACGTGCTGGGGATCGGCATGCCCAGCCGTTTCTCGTCGCCCGGATCGATTTCGGACGCGCGGGCGTCCGCGGGCGCACTGGGGTTGCGCCTCGAACTCGCGCCCATCACGGAGCACCACGCGCTCATGGATCGCGCGATGCGAGAACTGTTCGATCGCATCGGCGCGGACCCGGCGCCGGGCATTGCTGAGGAGAACATCCAATCGCGGCTCCGCGGGCTAATCCTGATGGCCGTTTCCAACAAGACCGGAGCGATTCTGCTGACCACGGGCAACAAGAGCGAACTGGCTGTCGGCTACTGCACGCTCTACGGCGACATGAACGGCGGCCTGGCTGTGCTCTCGGATGTCACCAAGGTGCAGGTGTACGCGCTGGCGC
>CALFMQ010000111.1 GCA_937879825.1 uncultured Phycisphaerales bacterium | reverse complement strand
AGTACATGCTGATCTGGTACGCCAACATCCCCGAAGAGACCGCGTTCTTCGACATCCGCAAGCAACCCGGCACGCTGTGGGTCATCATCTCGTGGGTCCTGCCCATCGCCCACTTCATCCTGCCGTTCATCTTCTTCCTGCCACGCCCGATCCGGCGCTCCAGCGTGGGCACCGCGTTCGTGTGCGTCTGGTTGATCCTCGTCCACATCATCGACTGGTGGTGGATGATCCGCCCGAACATCCACGGCTCCCCCGGCATGCACTGGATCGATGTCGTCGGCGTCGCCGGGCCGGTGCTGCTGTTTGTCGGCCTCCTGATCCGCAAGGTCGCCTCGGGGCCGCTCGTGCCGCTCCGCGATCCACGGATGTACGAAGCGCTCGAGCACAAGAACTATGTCTGATCGTTGGGGTAACACGCGATGAGCACACAAGAGCACATCATCCACGACGAACAAGAGCTCATGCACGAGCTCGAACACCACGACGAGTGGTTCCGCCATGATGCATCCGAACCGCATCATCAGGAGTCGCACGGCTCCACGAACCTCTGGATCATCGGCGGCTTCCTCGCCGCGACCGTCGTGTTCGTGTTCGCCAGCGCGTGGGTGCTGGTCAACATGTATTTCCGCCCCAACATCAACAACCTCCAGGTGAAGCACCAGGAGAACGTCGCCCCGCTGAGCCGGCTGTACGACCAGACCATCGGCGGTTACGCCGCGGGCGTCACCCAGCTCCACGACCAGTGGAACGCCGCCCTGACCAGCGGCGCGATGATCGACGCCGATAAGGGCACCGCGCGGATCCCCGTTGAATCCGCCACCCGGCTCGTGATCGAACAATACCGGGAGCACGCACCCAGATGATCCGCCCCGTCGCGCCAACCCGCGCCCGTTGGATCACGCTCGCCGCGCTCGCGGCGTGCGCATCCCTCGGCGTGCGCAGCGCCTCAGCGCAGGTCATCAAGGACTCGCTCCCCGAGACCGAGGGCGTCATGGTGAAGCAGAAGGTCGGGGCCGAAGTGCCCAAGGACCTGCATTTCACCGACTCCTTCGGCAACGATGTCCGGCTGGGCGACATGTTCGACGGCAAGCGCCCCGTCCTGCTCATCCTCGGCTACTACGACTGCCCGCTCCTGTGCGATCTGATCTTCACCAGCGCCACCGACGGCATCAAGGACATCGGCCTGGATGTGGGAGATGACTTCCGCGTCCTGGCCGTCAGTTTCGATCACACCAACACCCGCGAGCAGGCCGCCGAAAAGCGTTCGTTCTACGGCACGCTCTACCAGCGCCAGACGCCCACCGACGCGTGGGTGTTTTGCACGAGTGAGCCCGAAGCGGTGCGCGATCTCGCGTCGTCAGTCGGATACCGCTACCGCTTCCTGCCCGAGCAGGGCGAGTTCTCGCACCCCGCCGCGATCATGTTCCTCACGCCCGACGGCAAAGTCGCCTCCTATATGGAGGGCATCAAGTTCGCCCCGCGCGACATGCAACTGGCGCTGATGGACGCCGGTGACGGCAAGATCGGCACCGCATTCGAACAGTTCTTCTTCACCTGCTTCCATTACGACCCCAACGCCGGCGCCTGGTCCGTCAACGCCAAGCGCGTCATGAAACTCGGGGGGCTGGTCACCATGCTCCTGCTGATGACCTTCATTAGTTCACTGGTTCTGACCAATACGCTCCGCAGACGCCACGCAGGCGTTCCTGCAACCGGAGCGTCCAACGACACGGGCTCACGATCATGATGATTGCTCAAACCATGTCGCGCCTGCCTTCGGTCCTCGCGTCGAGCACGCTCGCATCCGAGGACTCCGGATGGATGAGGTTCTGGTTCCGCAACACGCAGGGAACCTTCGCCGACGGCGTCGACGGTGTGTTCTTCTACATCTTCTGGGTGTCCGCCATCTTCTTCGCCATCCTCATGGGGCTGATGGTCTACTTCGGCTTCAAGTACCGGCGGATCGAGGGCAAGCCCGCCGAGCCCAGCGCCTCGCACAACACCATGCTCGAACTCTCGTGGTCGGTCATCCCGACGATCCTCATGGCGATCATGTTCGTGTGGGGATTCAAGGAGTACATCGTGATGCGCGTCGCGCCGGGCGACGCCATGGAGGTGTACGTCACCGCCAAGAAGTGGAACTGGAACCTCGAGTATCCCAGCGGCGCCGGTTCGCTCGAGACGGTCTCCAAGTCCGTCGAGGGACGCGTGCTCGCGGGCATCGATGCGCCCGTCTTCGTGCTCCCCGTGAACAAGCCCATCAAGTTCATCATGACGTCCGAGGATGTCATCCACTCCTTCTACATCCCCGAACTCCGCATGAAGCGCGACGTCTTCCCCAATCGCTACACCACGCTCTGGTGCGAACCCACCGAGGTCACGCACAAGTGGGACCCCGAGAAGAAGCACGGCGTGCCCGTCACCGCAAACGGCAAGGGGCTCTACCTCTTCTGCGCCGAGTACTGCGGCGATCAGCACTCGCAGATGCTCGCCGAAGTCCAGATCATGAGCGATGCCGACTTCCGCGCCTGGATGGCCGAACAGGCCAATACCGACGCGATCGATAAGTACACGCTCGGTCAGATTCTCTACAAGACCGCGGGGTGCGTCGCGTGCCACTCGATCGATGGCAGCGCCGGCACCGGCCCGACCTGGAAAGGCATCTGGGATGACGCCCGACCCGGTTGGAAGCCCCAGCCCGGCGACGCCGCCGTCGAGGACAACCGCGCGGTCGTCGGACTGAACTACATCCGAGAGTCGATCATCAACCCGGCCGCGTATCTGCGCGAGGGTTTCGCGAACCAGATGCCCACCTATCAGGGCAAGTTCAAGAATCGTGAGATCGAGGCGATCGCGCTGTTCATCAAGTCACTCGACCCCGACTTCACCGATGAAGCAAAGGCCGAGTCCGAAGCCGAGATGGCGGCCAAGGAACAGGGTTCGGGCGGGGAATAACGAACGGAATGGTTTGACGCCCGCGCGTGACGCGACGGGCGAGAGACGGAGATACGGATATGGGCGGGCATCACGATGTGAGTTACCTGGCGCCGAAGGGCACGCCGCTCCAGACACTGCTGGCGTGGATGTTCACCGTCGATCACAAGAAGATCGGCGTGATGTACCTCGTCGCCACCACCTTCGCGTTCGCACTGGGCGGGCTCGCGGCCCTCCTCCTGCGCGCCGAACTCATGTACCCGGAGATCGGGCAGGTCCTGCCCGACTACAAAGCCGGCGCGACCACCATCACCGCCAACAACCTCTACAACCGTGCCTTCTCACTGCACGGCGTCATCATGGTCTTCCTCTTCATCATCCCCGCCATCCCCGCCGCATTGGGCAACATCTTCCTGCCCATCATGCTCGGCGCGAAGGATGTCGCCTTCCCGAAACTCAACCTCCTCTCTTGGTATATCTACGTCTTCGGCGGCATCATCGCCGTCTACGCCCTCATCGCGGGCGGCGTCGAAACCGGCTGGACCTTCTACACCCCGTATTCAACCACCACGAACTGGGGCGCCGTCACCGCGATGGTGCTCGCGGCGTTCATCCTCGGCTTCAGCTCCATCCTCACCGGCCTCAACTTCATCGTCACCACCCACAAGCTCCGCGTGCCGGGCATGGGCTGGTTCGATATGCCGCTGTTCGTGTGG
>CALFMQ010000110.1 GCA_937879825.1 uncultured Phycisphaerales bacterium | reverse complement strand
GGTTCCCACGGGAAGCCGTCGGGGATGAGGTGGGGGACATCGTTGAGCCAGCCGACGAGCCACTCGTAGGCGTCGACGAGGCGGGGGCCGGGGCGGTTGAACATCTGGTTGCCATCGACGATGGCGACGCGGTTGTTGCGGACGGCGCGGAGGGAGGCGAACCACGGTTGTTGCATGAGGGCGTCGGCTTCGCGGCGGGTGTGGGTTAGGTCGAGGCCGCAGGGGCAGATGATGATGTGATCGGGGTTCAGCGCGGCGATGGCCTCGGGGGGGACGCGGACGGATTTGCCGGCGGTGCGGTGTGCCATCTGGCCGCCCGCGCCGGAGCCGGCGCCTTCCATTGGGACGGTCGCGTTGAGGGGGTGGGTTGCGCCTGCCCTTTCGATGAGTTGGGGTGTCCAGTGGCCGCCGATGAAGGGCGGATCGGTCCATTCGAGGAAGGCGACGGAGCCGACGCCCGCGTAGGGGTTGACGAAATCGGACGCTGCGAAGAAGCGCTGGCGGAGTGCGATGAGGGCTTCGGAGGCCTGGTCTTCGAGGCCGACGGCGCGGCCGATGGTGATGAGATCGTCGAGGACATCCTCGAATGTGGTGGGGTTGAGCGAGACGACGGCCGGGGCAGGGTTCATCTCGGCTGCGAGTTTGCGGACGGTATTGAGGTCGATGGAGCAGACCGCGCAAAGATCCTGCGTGAGGATGACATCGGGGCGCAGTTCCTGCACCCGGTGGGAATCGAGTCGGTAGAGAGGTGTGCCGGAGTTGAGGGAGTCGGAAACGGCCCGATCGACCTCGGCGGAAGTTGTGAATGTCGTGATCTGAGAAGTGAGCACGGGGCGGTCTTTGACCGTCACGGGGGTATCGCATTCGTGCGAGCGCCCGACAAGGAGTCTTTCGCCCCCGATGTGGCACAGCGACTCGGTCGCTGAGGGCAGTAGTGAGACGACGCGTGGGGCGGGCACTTGCGCATGGTACGCGCGGCGCGTCGTTTGCTCATGGTCTGACGGGGTTGGGCTGCGCCCGCGGACGCGGGCACTGGGTATCGGTGCGCACCGGGAGCGGTGCAAGGAGTGATCCGATGGGAACGAGTGCGGAACGGTGTGTGGCGGTTCGTGGCGCGTGGATGCTGGCGTTGGTGGCGGGGACGGTGATGGGGGTTCCGGGCTGGATGGTGGGGGACGGCTCGGTCTTCGGTGCGCGTGCCGCGTTGGGGCAGAGCGAGCAGCCGCCCGAGGATGACCCGGGGCAGTATTCGGATCCGGAGCGGCTGTTCGATCTGAAGCAGCGCGATCCGCAGGGGTACGAGGAGTTGATGGCGCGGCTCCGCGAGAACAATGCGGCGCAGGCGGCTCGGCTTGAGCAGCAGGTCAACATGGTGGAGCGGCGGCGGGAGGCGGGTCGGCTGAATGCTGAGGGTGTCGCGGAGGCGGAGCGGATCCTTGGGGGGAACATGGTGGTGGGTGCGGATGAACTGGGCGACCTGGCGGCGGTCGAGGGGCCGGTGGGGGACCTTCAGGGCGACGCGACGGTGAGCCTGAACTTCGTTGAGCCGATCGACCTCGTGAACTTCGCGACCTGGGTGGGGCAGCGGATCGGGAAGAATGTGTTCATCGATGAGTCGTTCGCGGGTCAGACTGTCTTGTTCAAGGCGCCGATGGAGGTTCGCGCGGATCAGTTGCTGGCGCTGCTCTCGGCGCTCGTGGAGGAGCGTGGGTATGCGCTGACGGCGGACCCGATGGGTTGGTACTCGATTCTTCCGGCGCAGCAGGGTGTTCAGGTCAACCTGACGGAGGATGGGCTCGCGACGACGCGGGTGATTCCGACGCCGCTGGTTCGGCCTTCGCAGCTGGTGAACACGATTCAGACCTCGTTCCAGCAGCAGCCGATTCGGATCGCGCCTGTTGACGACATCGGCGCATTGATCGTGACGGCTCCGGCGCGGACGATGCTGCAGGTCGAGGCGATGGTGGAGCGGATCGTCAAAGAGATGCGGCAGATGAAGCTGCGCCGGTTGCAGCTCAACTACGTGTCGGCGGACTACGCGCTGACGCGGATTCTGGAGATCAATGGCCGGCTGAGCGGCGGGTTCGGTGGGCTCGGCGGGGGCGTGGTCGCCAATCCGAACGCGAATGTGGGGGCTTCGTCGGGGGCGCTGACGAGTCTGGACTCGCGGCTGTTCGTCGACCAGGGGAACGCGCTGCTCTTTAAGGGGACGGAGGACGAGTACGAGTCTCTTCAAGAGTTGATCGAGATGATCGATCAGATCTCGCCGCTGATCTCGAGGCGGTACAGCGCGGGGACGGTGGTTGAGGATGTGGCGCGGGCGGCGGAGCGCGAGGGTCTCGGGCCGGTGAGTTATTCGGTGGCCGCGAGCACGACCGGCGGATTCGGGAGCAACGCGTTCGGCGGCGCGCGGAACATCGGCAACCAGTTCGGCGGGTTCGGGAACCAGCAGGTGGCGACGTACGGCTCGGGGTTCACGGTTGATGTGCAGACGGGGTCGTTTGTGTACCACGGGACGGAGCCGCAGCACGCGCGGGTGGCGGCGCTGGTCAAGGAGTTCTCCGAGCAGGCGATCCGGGACAAGATCGAGATTCGCGCGTACAAGCTGCACCACGCTGACCCGGAGGCGGTGGCGGACATTCTTTCGCAGTTGATCGATCGTCAGCAGGAGGCGCAGGGGGCGTTCTTCACGCAGACGGCGGCGCGCCGGAATGATCTGCTGACTCCCGAGATTCCGGATGAGGGCGGGACGGGCGACGGGGGCGGGCAGGGCTTCACGGTGAGCGCCGAAGAGACCACGGTCGTGGCGGACCTCGGCAATGCGCAGGTGATGGTGCGGGCGCGGGCGCGGGATCACGAGCAGATCGCGAAGGTGATCGAGTCGCTGGATCAGCGCCGGCCGCAGGTCGCGGTGCGGGCGAAGATTATTTCGGTGACGGTGCGCGACTCGTTCGACTGGACGGCGGATGTGCAGATCAACGCGGGCCAGTTCTCGTTCCTGAGTTCGTTCGGTCTGACGACGGGTCCGGCGGGCGATCTGGCCGGGCCGCGGACGGTCGCGAACAACTTGCGTGGCGCGACCACGGCGCTGATTCGCTCGGACTTCCTGCCGATCGCGATCAATGCGCTAAAGACTGTTGGCGACACTCGGGTCATGTCTTCGCCGCAGATCGTGGTGAACGACAACACTGAAGGGTCGGTTGAGAGCAAACGCGAGGAGCCGTTCAGTTCGTCAACGCAGGGTGATGGCGGCATTATCACGAGCAGCGGAGGTGCAGAGGAGGCGGGGACGACGCTGACGGTGACGCCGCAGATCTCCGAGGGCGGGTATCTGAAACTTGAGTACACCTTTGAGTTGTCGGAGTTTGACCAGGCGGCAGCGCAGGGGCAGGGACTGCCGCCTCCTTCGCAGCGCGAGATCTACAAGAGCACGGTGACGATCCCTTCGGGGAGCACGGTCGTGGTGGGCGGGTTCGTGCTGGAGCGGGACTCGGAGTCGGACAGCGTGGTGCCGATCATCGGCGAGATTCCGCTCCTGGGTGCCTTGTTCAAGGACTACAGCAAGTCGAAGACGAGGACGATGATCT
>CALFMQ010000109.1 GCA_937879825.1 uncultured Phycisphaerales bacterium | reverse complement strand
ATCTGTGGATTCCGGCGGAGCACTTCATTGAGGATGCGCACGCGGACCGCGCGATGAACGCGGCGTGCGAGGCGCTGGAATACGCGGCAGAGGTTGTGGCGCTGGTTTCGAGCGGGAGGCGGGCGGTGGTGTCGCTTGCGCTTCCGGCGAGGGATGAGTCGAACGGCGAACTTGTGGAGGCGGCGGCGCGGCAGATCGGTGAGTGCGCGCAGCGGGTGGGCGCGGTGGTGGCGGACTTTCAGTGGCCGCCCGATGCGCGGTCGATGGGCGAGCCGATCGGCGTGGGGATCGATCCGGCGGCGGTGATCGCGGAGGGCGTGACGAGCGCGGCGAAGGCGGCTTCGCGGATGGGCGAGCGTCTGGCGGCGGCGCGGCTGACGGACTTGTCGAGCGCGGGGATGCGCGTGGAGCCGGGGGCCGGGGGCGGGAAGCGGGGTCGGCTGGATGTGATGGCGTACATGGTCGCGCTGGCGACGGCGGGGTACGACGGGTTTGTGGTGGTGGACCTGCGGGGTGTGGCGGACGCGGTGCACGCGGCGGCACGG
The DNA here is from genome assembly GCA_937879825.1 of uncultured Phycisphaerales bacterium. GTDB lineage: Bacteria > Planctomycetota > Phycisphaerae > Phycisphaerales > UBA1924 > JACKHC01. Next base: position 2,654 of record CALFMQ010000109.1, on the reverse strand, counting down.
TGCGCGGGGCTCGGCGCGATCGGGGGCATGGGAGGATTGGCGGGATGAGTGGGGGGATCGGGCGGGCGGGCTATCATTACCGGTTCGATGTCGACGAAGCGTGACTATTACGAGGTGCTCGGCGTTTCGCGTTCTGCGAGCGCGGACGAGATTAAGCGCGCGCACCGGAAACTGGCGCGCGAGCTGCACCCGGATGTGAACAAGTCGGCGGATGCGTCGGCGCGGTTCAATGAGGTGCAGGAGGCGTACGACGTCCTGAGCGATGAGGAGAAGCGCAAGCAGTACGACCGCTTCGGGCACGCGGGGGCCGCGGGCGGATTCGGCGGTCATCCGGGGGGCGGGCAGCCGGGGCGCGGCACGTATACATGGACGAATGTGGGCGGGCCGCGGGGCGCTGAGGGTGTCGGCGGGTTCTCGGATGCGGATGTGTCGTCGATCTTCGAGGAGATCTTCGGGGGCGGCGGCGGCGCGATGGGCGGGATGGGCGGCATGGGGGGCGGCATGGGCGGGAGCGGGGCGCGTGCGCGGGCGCGGTCGCGGCCGGCGCGAGGGAAGGACGCCGTGCAGGCGCTGGAAGTGGACATGCTCACGGCGATCAAGGGCGGCGTGAAGAAGGTGAATGTGACGCGGGGCGGGTCGCAGCAGTTGATCGAGGTGAAGATTCCGCGCGGCGTGCGCGAGGGCGCGAAGCTGCGGGTGCGCGGCGCGGGCGCGCCGAGCGCTTCGGGCGGGACGCCGGGTGATCTGCTGTTGCAGGTGCACATCCTGCCGCATGCGCTATATCGGCTTGAGGGGAACGACATCGTGCTGGACCTGCCACTGACGGTGAGCGAGGCGATGCTCGGGGCGCGGGTGTCGGTGCCGACGCCCGACGGTCCGATCGAGTTGACGGTGCCCGCGGGGACATCGACGGGCGCGCGTCTTCGGATCAAGGGTCGGGGAGTGGCGGCGGAGTCTGGCGCGAAGGGGGATCTGTACGCGGTTGCAAAGGTGGTTGTGCCGCGGGGTGAGGACTTGCTTCCGCACGAGCGCGGCGTGATCGAGGAGATCGGGCGGCGTCAGCCGAGCCCGCGCACGGGGCGCGAGTGGCATTGACGAGCGTGCACTGGCCCATCCTGCGGCGGCTGATGTTGCACCCGAAGCGCATCGTGGTGGTGGATGATCGCAGGGCGTGGCGCGGGATCGAGTTGCTCGTGGGCGCGATGCACCTGGCGGCGGAGATCGAGAAGCGTTCGAGCAGCAAGACGGTGGGGATCATGTTGCCGACGGGCGGCGCGTTCCCGATGGCGGCGCTGGCGGCGTGGATGCTCGGGCGGGTTCCGGTGCCGATCAGTTACCTGCTCAAGCACGAGGAGGCGCAGTACATCGTCGATGACTGCGAGACGGACATCGTGCTGACGGCGGGGGCGCTGATGGAGGCGACGGGATTCACGCCGAGCGGCGTTTCGGTCGTGAAGATCGAAGAACTGGATTTTAAGGGTGTGCCCGAGATGCGCTGGCCGGCGCGTGCGACGAGCGACGATGTCGCGGTGCTGCTGTATACGAGCGGGACGAGCGGGCGGCCCAAGGGCGTGATGCTGACGCACGGGAATCTTCGCGCGAATATCCGGCAGATTCAGCGGCACGCGCACCTGAGCGCGGATGATGTGTTTCTCGGCGTGCTGCCGCAGTTCCATTCGAGCGGGTTCACGCTGCTGACTCTGTTGCCGCTGACGATCGGCGCGAAGGTCGTGTATTCGGCGCGGTTTGTGCCGGCGCAGATCGTGCGGTTGTTCCGCGAGCATCGGCCGACGCTGTTTATGGGTGTGCCCTCGATGTACAACGCGCTGATGAGCGTGAAGCAGGCGAAGCCGGAGGACTTTGCGGAGTTGCGGCTGGCGGTGTCGGGCGGCGAGCCGTTGCCGACGGCGATTGCGGAGAAGATGCGCGAGCGGTTCGGCGTGGTGATCAACGAGGGGTACGGCCTGACGGAGACCTCGCCGGTGACGAACTGGTGCATCCCCGAGGATTACCGGCCGATGTCGGTCGGGCGCGCGGTGCCGGAACTCGAGACGAAGATCGTTGATCCGGCGAGCGAGACGGAACTGTGCGCGGGGTGCGAGGGGGAGATTCGGTATCGCGGGCCGAATGTGATGAAGGGGTACTACAAGCTGCCGGAGTTGACGGCGGAGGCGTTCGACGCGCGCGGGTACTTCCGCACGGGCGACCTCGGCAGACTTGATCCGGACGGGTTCCTGTACATCACGGGGCGGCTGAAGGACCTGATCATCATCGCGGGGGAGAATGTCGCGCCGCGCGAGATCGAGGAAGTGCTGAACCGCGCGCCGGGTGTGGCCGAGAGCGTGGTGGTGGGGAGGATGGACGAGACGCGGGGCGAGGTGCCGATCGCGTTTGTCGAGCCGGTGGAGGGGGCGGGGGTTGCGTCGATTGATCCGTCGGCGTTGCGTGCGTTTTGCAGGGATCAGATCGCGCCGTTCAAGGTGCCGCGGGAAGTGCGGGTGATGGAGAAGTTGCCGCGGAACCCGACGGGGAAGGTGTTGCGGCGTGAGTTGAAGGCGCTGGCGAACCATGACTCAACCGCAGTGCCCACAGAGGGTACAGAGAAGGGGTAGCGACCATCTTGGCCGAACACATGGCTCACCCTTCGGGCTGAG
>CALFMQ010000108.1 GCA_937879825.1 uncultured Phycisphaerales bacterium | reverse complement strand
TACCTGATGGGCGGCTCGGGCCGCGGCCCGATTCATGCGGTTCGGGACGCGTCGGTGATTTCCAACGAGATGGTCGATGAGTTTGTGCAGGAACTGCACAAGTTGGCGCACGAACTCAACACGCTCATCAGGGCGAACGCGTACGACTATGTGCGGTCGCGGACGAACATGATCAAGGGGTCCGCGAGCGGCTACGGCTTCAAGGTCGTGACGGAGGTCGCGGAGACCGCGATGCGGACGCTCGACGCCACGATGAGCATCGAGGAGTCGACGATGCAGCTCCGCGAGTTGATCTCGGCTTGCCAGCGGACGGTCCCCTCATCGGTCGCGGGCGCTGGAGACGAACCGGCGGAATAGATCGGGCCCCGACATAAGGGCCGCAACGAGGGCGAACAGATGAGCAAATCTGACATCCACGACACGCTGAAACTCTCGTCCGCGGAACTCGACACGCTGCTTGCCAAGATGAATGCCGGCGGCGGGGCTTCGAAGCAGCATCCCAAGCGCGGCATGTGGCGGTGGCGGCTCCAGACGCAGCGCATCGTGGTCACCTGTGTTGACGAGACGGGCAAGCAGACGCATCTCGTGGCGGCGGCGCGGAACATCTCCGCGACGGGTGTGGGCCTGCTGATCGGCTTCTTCATCCACGAGGGTCGATCGATCATCGTCACGATTCGCAGCGTTGACGGGCGCGCCATCATGCTGCCGGCGAAGATCAAGCGGTGCCGCCACATCGAGGGACGCGTGCACGAGATCGGGGCCGAGTTCGAGTCTGAGATCAACCCTCGTGACTTCTTTGTGTGCTACGACGAGGACTCGTACCTTTTCAATCAGGAATGCGTCAATCCGGAGTCGCTCGAGGGGCATGTCGTGATCGCGACACCGACCTCGTTCGTGCGGTCCGTGATTGCTCATGCTCTGGAGCGGACGCAGATCGATGTCGAGTGCGTGTCCACGGGTGCCCGGGCGCTCGAGGCGTTGAGCCGACGCCCGGACTTGATCTTCGCGCAATCGATGCTCGAAGATATGACCGGGCTAGAGTTCGTTCTGGCTGCACGGGCGGAGGGGTATTCGGTGCCGATCATCCTGCTCCACGACACAAAGGACCAGGACGAGCGCATGGTTGCGATCGGCGGCGGCGCGAACGAGATGCTCTTTATGCCTTGTCCTGAGGCGCTGATTCTCCGGGCCGCGGCTGACTTCCTCACCTCGCGTCCGGAGGTTGCTGCCGGCTTCACGATCAATCAGGAACTCGAGTCCAGTTTCGTCAACGAGGTCTCGACGGCGGCGGGATTCCTCTCGGAAATGCTGCAAGCGAAGAACTCGATGCAACTGACCAAGGTCGCGCAAGACCTTCGTCACACCGCGGCGGCGTACGGTCACCGGACCTTGCTGATGTTGTGCGAGCGGCTGATCGATCGATTGAGCGCCCAAGACAAGTTTGACATCGTGGAGCGCGTGGCAAAGCAGGTGATCGACGCGTGCATGGTCATCGTTGGTCGTTCCAAGTCTACGACGGAGCCGGGAGATGTCGGCTCATCGCGCAAAGAAGCAGCGTGATATCGGGCGGATTCACTCCCGCGAGGCGTGACGCCTGACCGATGGTCGCGGGCCTGAAACGATCGAGCACCTGGGCCGTCTCGGCCCTGAGCCCTTCGATGCCCAGGAAGTTGATGTCACGGGGTATCTGCCGGGCGTGCGACTCGGCGAGACGCTTGATCTCGTTGCGGTAGCGGGGTTCATAGGCGGCGTACTGCAGATCCGCGAGCACGGTCTCGACGACCGAGCGCGGCCACCTCTTGCCGGTGCTGCCGAGTGCCGCGACAAGATCGGTGGATGAGAAGCGCGGGGCCCGTGCGAGTTCGCTCAGCGGGCGGGCGGCGATCCTGGTTCGCTCGCAGGTAGTCTTCAGGTCCTGTGCGGCGGATCGGCGTGAAACGTATCGGGCCCAGCGTTCGTCGCACACGAGACCGAGTTGCCGCCCTTTGGGCGTGAGGCGGTCCGGTGCGTTGTCGGCGCGGAGCAGCAGGCGGTGTTCGGCGCGGCTGGAGAACATGCGATACGGCTCGGTCGGGACCTTCGTGCACAGGTCATCGAGCATCACAGCGATGTAGGCCTCGTCACGCGACAGCCGAACGAGATCGAGTCCGTCGGCGAAGCGGGCGGCGTTGAGCCCAGCGACAAGCCCCTGACCGGCGGCCTCTTCGTACCCGCTTGTGCCGTTGATCTGCCCGGCGAGGAAGAGCCCATCGACTCGTTTGGTCATGCAGGTGGAGTCGATCTGGTTCGGGATGACCATGTCGTACTCGACCGCGTACCCGTACTGCACGATTCTCGCGCGATGGCACCCCGGCAGCCCGGCGACGATGCCATCCTGCACATCGCTCGGCAACGATGTTGGAATGCCGTTGCAATAGACCCAGTCGCTCTCGAACGACTCAGGCTCAAGAAACACATGGTGGGACGCTCGGTCGGCGAAGCGAACGACCTTGTCCTCGATGGATGGGCAGTATCGGGGGCCGCGCGATGCGATCTGGCCGGAGTACATCGGCGCGCGGTGGATGTTGGCGCGGATGAGTTCGTGGATTTCGGGCGTCGTCGCGGACATCTTGCACGCGATCTGGCTCATCCGGGGGAACGTGTCGGGGTTGGTCAGTTCACTGAATGGCGTTGGCGGATCATCCCCCCACTGATTCTCAAGGGCATCCCATTCGATCGAGTTGCGGTCGAGTCGTGGCGGCGTGCCGGTCTTGAGTCGTCCGAGTTCGAAGCCGAGGGCGCGGAGCGTCGCGCTCATGCCGACCGCCGGGGCCTCGCCCTCGCGTCCGCCCGGCGTCTGGGAGTCTCCGCGGTGCATGAGGCCGCGCATGAATGTGCCGGTGGTGAGCACCACGCTCGCGGCATGCAAGACTGTCGTTCCGTCGTCGGGGGTCAGCACCTCCACGCCGGTGACCCGGCGGTGGCCCGCAGTGGTACGCTCAACCCGGAACGACTCGGCGGCCCCTTGGATCTGCGTGATGTTGGGGCGGGAGCCGAGGAGCCGCTGGACCTCGCGCGCGTAGGCGTGGCGGTCGCATTGTGCGCGGGGCCCCCGGACCGCCGGGCCCCGGGACTGATTGAGCACCTTGAACATGATTCCGGTGGCATCGGTTGCGATGCCCATGAGGCCGCCCAGCGCGTCGATCTCGCGCACGATCTGGCCCTTCGCTAGCCCGCCGATCGCGGGGTTGCATGACATGACCCCGGTCTTGGAGGCGTCGAGCGTGACGAGCGCGACGCGCGCGCCGATGTTGGCGGCGGCCCATGCGGCTTCCGCACCGGCGTGTCCGCCTCCGATGACCACGACATCGAACTCGTCCCCCCGCGCTTTCATTCGGGCTTCGCGGGCGCCTCGGGCTTGTCGACGGTCTCGATGTTCACGGCGACGGGCATGTGATCGGACGCGTAACCGTCGGGCGCGGGGACGTTGCGGTAGTCGGCGCCCTTGGCGCGGACCGGTGTTCCCAGCACGACTCGGGTGTTGAGGTCGGTCTCATTCGCGAGGTTTCGGTTCACGAGGATGAAGTCGATGCGGCGGTCGGACTCGTGGGTGAGTCGGGGCTCGACCGGGAAGCCCTTGTCGTCGCCGTAGAGATCGATCATGCCGGCGTCGAAGTAGTTCTGGAGGACCTTCTCGTCGTGCTGGGCGTTGAAGTCGCCGAGCACCGCGATATTGATGGCGGGCTGTTCGGACTCCATCTGCTTGATGAACTCGACGATCTTCGCGGACTCTTTGTCCCGCCAATAGTCGTTGTAGCGTCCCGACTTGTGGTGCACCGAGAACAGCGTGAGAGCGTATGGCTTGCCGGAGGCGCTCTTCTCGGCGGGGACATTCACGGTCACACGGAGGGGCGAGCGGCGGAATGTGATGGGTTGCCCGGCGTACCAGTTCTCTTGATTCCCGTACTTTTCGGGGTGGACCCCGCCGAGGTCCAGATCGGGCCAGACCTTGATGTCGGTGAGCGGGAATCGGCTCATGACGGCGTTCTCGATGCCGCGTTCCTGTCCGACATCGATTGAGACGACGAACTCGTAGCCCATGTCGGCGAGGAACTGGTCGCGGAATGCGATCAGCGCGTCGTAAGACTCGATCTCCTCGAGACAGATGACATCCGCATCGAGTCGGCGGATGTTCTCAGCGACGGCCCGGCGCTCGGACTCCGGCTTGGCTCGCAGGACACGGTCCTGATCGTACCAATCGTCGAACTGCCCCGAGAGGGTGGGGTCATCGAGGTCGTCGAACAGATTGAGCACGTTGTAGGTGGCCAGACGGAGCGAACCGGCGGGCTTGTCGGGAACACCCTCGGTGCCGATGCGCACGCCCTGCGCGCATGCGGCCTGAGACAGGGCGAGACCTGTCGCAATCGTGAGCAGGAACGAGAAGAGCGGGCGTTGGCGCATGTGCGGGTCTCTCCGTTGGGGTTCGATCGGGAGAAGATTATAGGGGCCGGGCGGGTGTCGTCGCGGACGCTCCAGACGGTTCGCAGACCCTGCAGAGATGGGGATTCGTGGTTGCCCGCCGGAAAGGGCTGGGCGGCAGGGCGACTCGTTTCGAACAGTTCACGTCGATGTCACACCGAATTATCACCGGTATGGGGTTGATTCTCAGGCGCCGGGAAGTCCGCCTGGTCGTCCTGTGGGCGGTTCCCGCGGTGCTTGGCGGGTGCACCTCGCTCCAGACGAACCAAGAGCAGTACCGGGAGCGCAAGGTCGCTCTGGAGACGTCGGATCTCGGGAGGCCGCGGGCAGTCGCGGAAGTCGGTGTGGGCGTGCGGGACGAGCCGTGACGCCATGGCCCGCGTGAATCGTGCATAATCGGTGCTGACTCAAGGGAGCAGCCCGGATGCCGCAGCGCGAGTTTGAGAGCACGATCAAGACGGACCTCCACGGCAAGTTGGATTACGGGTCGTACCTTGCGCTTGACCAGTTGCTCTCGGCGCAGCATCCCTTGTCGTCGCCCGAGCATCACGACGAGTTGCTGTTCATCATCCAGCATCAGACCTCTGAGCTATGGATGAAGTTGGTGATTCACGAGTTGAAGGCGGCGATCCGGCACATTCGGCACGATGAACTGGAGCCGTGCTTCAAGATTCTCTCTCGCGTGAAGCAGGTTCAGCGGCAGTTGTTCGAGCAGTGGGCGGTGCTGGAGACGTTGACTCCTACTGAGTATGCGCAGTTCCGGCACGTTCTCGGTCCGGCGAGTGGATTCCAGTCGCATCAGTATCGGGCGATCGAGTTTCTGCTGGGGAACAAAGATCCCAACGCGCTCCGAGTGTTTGCGCACCGGGCCGAAGCGCATCGCGAGTTGGACACGCTGCTGAAGTCGCCCGCCCTGTACGACGAGTTTCTGCGGTACTTGCATCGGCGCGGCCTGAAGATGCCTCCTGGGGTGATCGAGCGGGACTGGTCGCAACCGTACGAGGCCAACGCCGACTTGCTCCCGACGTTCAAGATGATTTACGACAACCCGAGTGAGTATTGGGACGCCTATGAGATGTGCGAGAAGCTGGTTGATATTGACCAGCAGTTTTCGCTTTGGCGGTTCCGGCACATGAAGACTGTCGAGCGGACGATCGGCTACAAGCCGGGGACGGGGGGATCGTCGGGCGTCTCATTCCTGCAGAAGGTTGTCACTAAGCGGATGTTCCCGGAACTTTGGGATGTGCGAACGATGATCGGTGCATGACGGAACTCGTCGTGCGACACTGAGTCAGCAGGCCGAAGGATTGGCCGGATCGGAGGATGATGATGACCAAGACGCTCCCGCCGCTGAATCTGAAGAAATGGATCGAGGACAACAAGGAGCACCTCAAGCCGCCGGTCTCGAACAAGCAGCTGTACACGGACTCCGAGGATGTGATCCTGTTTGTTTCGGGAGGACCGAACACGCGTAATGATTACCACGTGAATCCCACCGAGGAGTTGTTCTATCAGCTCAAGGGTGACATCGCGGTGCGGATCAGGCCGCTTGACGGATCGAAGCCGCATGATGTGGTCATTCGAGAGGGTGAGTTGTGGTTGCTGCCCCAATGGGTGCCGCACCGACCGCAGCGGCCGGCGGGAACGGTCGGGTTGATCGTTGAGTTCCCGAGGAACGGGCAGGACGACGGTCTGCGCTGGTATTGCGACAAGTGCGACGAGTTGATTCACGAGGCGAAGTGGCGTCTCAAGAAAATCGACGAGGACCTGGCGGTGATCATGGAGGACTTCTGGGGCGGGCCCGCGGCGCGGCGGACGTGCAAAAAATGCGGGCACGTGATGCAGCGGGCAGGCGAGTTCAGAATGCAGCACGCGTGAGTCGGTACTCTGGTGCGTCATGACGCCCCTGAAGATCGACATCCACACGCACATCCTCCCGGAACGCTGGCCCGACCTTCGCGAGCGGTACGGGTACGGCGGGTGGATCAATCTCGAACATCATTGCCCCGGATGCGCGAGGATGATGATCGACGGGAGGCATTTCCGCGATATCGAGGCCAACTGCTGGGACCCCGATGAGCGCACCAGAGAATGCGATGCGCACAGTGTGCATGTGCAAGTGCTATCTACGGTGCCCGTTATGTTCGGGTACTGGGCGAAGCCGGAGCACACACACGACCTCTCGAGGATTCTCAATGACCATATCGCGGGGATCGTGCGGGATCGGCCGGCGCGGTTTGCGGGGCTTGGCACGCTCCCGATGCAATCGCCCGTCCATGCGGTGCGGGAACTGGAGCGGTGCGTCGGGGAACTGGGGCTGACGGGCATCGAGATCGGTTCGCATATCGACCGAAGCGACGGGGCGCACTGGAATCTGAATGCGCCGGAGGTGAGCGAGGTGTTCGCGGCGGCGGAAGCGCTCGGCGCGTGCGTGTTCGTGCACCCGTGGGACATGATGGGCAAGAAGGAGATGCCGGAGTACTGGCTGCCGTGGCTGGTCGGCATGCCGGCGGAAACTTCGCGGGCGATCTGCTCGGTGATTTTTGGCGGCGTGCTGGATCGCTTCCCCAAGCTCCGCATCTGTTTCGCGCACGGGGGCGGTTCGTTCCCGGGCACGATCGGTCGGATCTCGCACGGGCATGCGGTCCGACCCGATCTGTGCGCTGTGCACAATCCCAATGACCCGCGCGGGTACCTCGGACGCTTCTATGTGGACTCCCTGGTTCACGATGCCGATGCGCTGCGGACGTTGTTGCGGCTGATCGGTGAGGACCGGATCGCGCTGGGGTCGGACTATCCGTTCCCGCTGGGTGAGCACGTCCCGGGGTCGCTGATCGAGTCGATGGATGATCTGTCTGAGCGTGCGAAGCGGCGGCTGCTGGCGGGGACCGCGCTGGAGTTTCTCGGGCTTTCTGACGAGCACCGATGCGCGATCGAGACCAGCGGCGGTGCCGCGCTTTCGTAGTCGTTCCTCGGTACTCTGTTCCGCGCATGGACTTTCAGGCAGACGAGACATTCGCCGTGACGCTGG
>CALFMQ010000107.1 GCA_937879825.1 uncultured Phycisphaerales bacterium | reverse complement strand
GTCGGGCGATTGAGCGAGAGCGAACGGAACAGCGCCGGGTCCTCGTTGGCGCGCAGCGCGCCCTTAGGCGCGTTCGGGCCCGCGTTGGCGATCGGGGGGAAGAAGGCATCGATGTCCTGCTCGATCGACGAGTAGATCGACCGGTGATTCGTGCCCCAGAATGCGCACAGATCGATCAGGTCGCGACGCGGCGAGTGCGAGGCGCCCTTCGACGCCGCCGGCTCGAGGGGCGATGAGCCCACAAACCGGTAGTAGTTGGCGCGTTGATCGGCGGTGAGCGTCATCGTGTCGGCGGCCCACGGGCCCATGTAGGTCGTCAGCCCGTTGATATCCGGGTACGACGGGTCCAGCGCCGTCATCTGCTGAATCGCGTCCGGGACGAGCAGCGAGTTCTCAAGGTGCTGACGGAAGCCCGGCATCGTGCCGGTCCCGCGCACGCGCGTATCGTTGGCGATCGACTGCATCCGCTCGTCAGCCATCTCGAGGAGCGACCACATGTCGATATCCGCGGGTGTGCGCCCGTCCGAGGTCATCGGCACGATCCCGCCCGGCAACGCGTACGAGAACTCGATCGAACTGTTGTAGTTCGCCAGCGCTGACGCGTCGATGATCCGTGCCGCCGTGACCCAGATCAGCCCGCCGTTATTCCCGAGCACTTCGAGCTGCTGCCAGCGCGCATCGGGGCGGAGATCGCCGGTCGTATCAACCCAGGTGCGCTGGTCGCGCGAGTTGAACACGCCGAAGGGCTGCTCGATCTCGTCGACCTGTAAGTCGTAGATCTGCTGGTCCAACCCGAGGCGGAAATCGTTGGGGGCGCTTGTGATCGGATCGTTGAAGCTCGTCAGGTCCGCCGCCGGATTGCCGCGGTTGTTCTGATCCTGGATGAACCATTGCGCCAGATCGACATACTTGCCGTCGTCGTACACCCAATCGCCGAGCGCACCCGGATTCCCCGCCGGCGGAATGTACCGGTAGCCCGAGCGCAGATTGGTGATCTGCGGCCAGGTGTCGGCGGTGTTGTTGGGCAACCATAGCGGCTCGCTCGAAGCCAGCCAAGGGTCCTGCCGCGCACCCACCGCGTCGTCCGAGTTGTTCATCGTGTCGAGCGTGAGAATGCCGAGCGGGTTCGCGGGCGGGCCGTTCGGATCATAGAACGGCGCGACATTCGGATCGCGGATCGTGTACGCCATGTCGGTCGTGTCGCCGTCCTCGAAGGGGCGGGGCCACACGCGCGCGCCGTTGACGATCTGCGGCGTCGCGTTCGAGGTGATCTTCTCGCCGTACAAGTCCGCGCCGATGAGCGAGCGGATGTGGTTCATCACCGCGTCCGCCTGCTGCTGGTAGTTGATGCGCCGCTGCACCGCCGCCGCCGAACGCCGATCGAGCGAGACGATGTTCACATACGTCACCGCGGAGATCGCGACCACCGCGAGCACACCCACAACAAGAATGATGACCGAGCCGCGCCGACGCGGCGCGCCGGCGGCCGGAGCGGGAGATTGGCGATCGCAATTCACAGATTGGCGCTTCATGACTGATTCCCGGTGTTGAAGATGTACTCAAAGGTCTTGCCGCCCTGGATGCGGACGGTCGCGTCGTGCAGCGTGATGCGCGCACGGATCATCTGCGGCTTCACCCACGCGCCGCCGTACCCGCCGTTCGACGACGGTTTGCGGAAGCCCCACGTCGAGAGGTACTCGCCCGGCACGCCGCCCGTCGTGGTCTGGTCGTAGGTCGCGGGTTCCGAGAGGTTGTTGGCGAAACCGGATGTCCGCGGGCGGCCCACGCCGTCGACTTCCTCCTCGTTGGGGAAGGGGATCGCCTGCGTCGGGCTCGCCAGGTTGAACAGGTAGTACGAACGCGGCATAAAGGCGTCGAACCAGATCACATCGCCGAACCGGTAGACAACTTCCGCGTCTTCGATATTGGCGACCGGCTCGGCCAGCCCGCCGTTGCCGCGCCTGAGCATGAGCAGGTTGTTGCGGTCGGTCCAGACCGTGCCGTCGTTCCACGCGAACTCGACCGAAGAGCACTTGGACGCCAGCACCGCGTGCAGGTCCATCAGCGCATCCTCGGGGTCCTCGTCGGAGTCCTCGCGGTCGCGGATGACCACCGGCAACTGGTTGTCCGCCAGCATGCGCGAGATGCACCCGCCCAGCGCCACGCGCAGCCGCGCCGAGTTCTCGGCGATCGTCCGGCGCGGGCCCTGATTCGGATCGGTATTAAGCGTGCGTTGCCAGAGCGGCGCATCGAAAGAGTTATTCCCATCCCACGCCCCGGGCGCCTTGAAGGGCGACGCGTCGCGCGAGGACACATTGCCCGATGTCGACATCGGGTCCTCGCCCTCGAGCCAGCGCCGAATCTCGTCGACCGACATCGCGCAGATATCGACGCGCCCGTGTCGGGCCAGTCGGATGCTCGGATTGATGTTCGCGCCGCCCACGTCCGAACTGCGCAGCTCCGCAGGGTTCGTCTCGAAGTCGTAGTTGATGCCGTAGAAGCGGGCGTTGGCCTCGAGATCGCGGATATACGGCGCGTAGGCGCGCTGCGAGCCGATCAGCGGCGGGCGGGGCGGGTTGCCCTGGTACCCCGCGGCCACGGACCCGCCCAAGAGCAGGGCCTGCCGAGCCAGCAGAATCTCCGAGGCGTACTCGTTCCGCGCATCGGCGGAGACTTCGTCATTGAAGAACGCGTTGGTGTCGCCAGCACGCTGCCCGAAGTCGCCGTCGGGGTCGTACTCGCGTTCGTATTGCGTCGGATCATCGAAGTCGGACGTCGGATCGATCTCCGAGTGCGGCCGCAAGGCCTGCCCGTAGTAGATTCGCGCGCCGTTCGTCGCAAAGTCCGTCGCGCCGAGCGGGTCGACCTGCGCCGTGCGGTACTCGCGGCCATCGACCAGGAACGCGATCTCATCGGCGCGAATCGTCACCGCCCGGCTTCCCGCCTCGTAGGGATCGACGCCGTCGCGCAGGTCCGCCTCGCGGTCCTCGGGGGTCAGGTAGATCGCGCGCTCGTTGTTGTCGAGCATCTGATTGTTGTTCACATCGCCGATCCACCGCCCGCGGATCACCATGAAGGTCTCGTCCTGCGGCATGAGCGATAGCGCGCGGAAGTCGTCCGCCATCTGCCGCTCCAGCGCCCGCGCCAACTGGTCGATCTCCGCGGCCGACGAGCCGGTGTTCACGAGGTTCCCGACCTGGCGGAAGATCTGCCCGACGCCCACCGAGAGCAGCAGCACAGCACCGACGGCCACTAGCAGTTCGATGAGCGTGAAGCCGCTCGCCGTGCGCCGGGCGCGATGATCCAATGACATGATTTCAGTTCGATCGCTCATGTGGTTCAACCTGTCTGGAGGATGCGCGTGTCGATCGGTTCGAGTTTCCAGATCGTCCCGTCCTCGCTCTCAACGGTGGGCTTGATCGTCCACGCCTGCAGCACCTCGGTGTCATTGGGCAGCGGGTCGAGGTACGACTTGCCGTTGGCGCGCGGGCCGCGGTCCAGATACCCGCGCACCGGGTTGCCGTTGCTATCAAATGTCGTGTCAACGATTCGCACCGGGAGGTCCGAGCCCGGGATCGGCGGCGACCCGTTCGGATCGCCCTGAATCAGCAGGATCGCACCGTTGCGCAGGATGAAGTTCGAGTCCTGGATGATCGAGGGCAACGCCCCGCCCGCACGTTCGACGTAGTACTCATCGCGATCGTCGTCGTACCCCAGACGCACCCGTACCCGCTGCAGCGGCGACTTCGGATCGTTGGGGCTCTCGGACTCAACCGGCACAAACACGGCCCGGGGCGACGGCGCACGCACCGCGTAGGTGAACACCGCCATCTGCGTGGTATCCGATGAGGTCCGCCGGTACAGGAGCGAGTAGCAGAGCACGGGGCGGCGGTTGTCCGAGCGCGTCTCGTCCGCTCGG
>CALFMQ010000106.1 GCA_937879825.1 uncultured Phycisphaerales bacterium | reverse complement strand
CGTTCGTGAGCGACCGATCCAGCAACTCCGCCTCATCGACGATGAACACTTTCGACGCGATCGACCCGGTCCGCATCGTGGGGGCCAGAGCGATCGGCTTGAGCAGGTGATCGAGTATCACTTCTTTGGCGATCGTCAGCTGTTTCCTCGAGCGCACACCCGAGTCGGAGGAGAAGAGCGCCAGTTCCTTGGTGATGATGTGCAGGTCCGGATGGTTGCCCTCGCGGATAAGCCGCTGTGTCGTGCTCTCGGGGTCGGGGCGCAGAGAACCCGCCAGATCGCGCTCCAGCGTCGGGTCCATCAGCATCGAAGCGAACGCGCGCGCCGTCGTGAACTTCCCGACACCGAAGGGGCCCGCGAAGACCCACGCGTGGTGCAAGCGTCCCGATGCCATCGCCTCCGTGAGCGTCGCGATCGCGCGGCCCTGCCCGAGAATCTCGTCGATCCCCACAAACGCCGGAGCAGTATCAACCTCATCCTGTGTTGCGCGTGCCATCCCCGATAGCGTACACGCTTAGCCGCGCCGCTCCCGTGCCAACTCCTCAACCAGCGCCGACGCCAGCCGCTCATACTGCTCGGCCTCGTTGTACCGCTGGGCGCTCACCCGGATCACCCGCTTCGGCGCCCTCGGGAAATACGAGACCGGCGCCTGCACGCCGTGGCGGCGCAGAATCGCCACCTGCAGCGCATCGTGATACGGACGACCGCTAGGGGTCTTCCCGGGCGCATCAGGGATCGGCATCGCGGCCATCGAGCCCAGCATCTCATCCGGCGCCGGCAGATCACACGCCAGCGCCCCGCACAGAATGTCCCGCGCCCGCACCGCCAACTCGTGATTGGCCCGCATCACGCCCTCCCACCCATCCGCCGCCATCGCACCGACCGTCTCGATCGCGCTCGGGATGCATAGCACAGCAGTCGGATCACTCGTGCCCGTCCAGTCGAACAACCGGTGGAGTACCGGCCGCCCGTCATCCGGCGCGTTGTATCCGTGCGAGATCGACATCGGCATCAACGCCTCCCGACGATCCTCGCGCACGTGCAGGAACGCCGCCCCCTTCGGCGCGCACATCCACTTATGGCAGTTCCCCGTGTAGTAATCCGCGTCGATGGCGGTCAGATCCAGCGACACCATCCCCGGCGCATGCGCACCATCAACGAGAGTCATCACGCCACGCTCGCGCAGCCCGCGCGCGATCTCTCCAATCGGAAAGATCAGCGCCGACGGGCTGGTGATGTGCGAGATCATCGCCAGGCGCGTCCTCGCCGTCACCGCGCCGAGCACCGCCTCTGTCACTTCACTCGGGTCCCTGATCGGGAACGGCACCGGCGCAACCACAATCGTCGCGCCCGCTCGACCCGCGTAATGCTCCAGCGCGCATCGGCACGCGTTGTACTCATGGTCCGTTGTCACGATCTCATCGCCCCGTTCAAACGGGAACGACGCCAGCACCGTGTTGACGCCCTGAGTGGCGTTGCCCACGAATACCAGCCCATCCGCATCCGCGCCCAGGAACGACGCCAGCGCCGACCTCGACGCTTCGATCAGCCCCGGCAGTTCCTCCACCATGAATCGCACCGGCTCGCGTTCCATCCGTTCGCGGAGGCGTTGCTGGTGCGCCTGCACCGCGACCGGGCACGCGCCGAACGAACCATGATTGAGAAAGCACACCGCCGGATCGAGCGACCAGACGCCGTCCTTACCCGATGACATCGATCACACGCCCCGCGACCACGCCCGTCGCCGCAGC
>CALFMQ010000105.1 GCA_937879825.1 uncultured Phycisphaerales bacterium | reverse complement strand
CCGTGCTCCTTGCACACACGGTCCCGGATCGCAGCCAACTCCGGCACACTGATCGCGATGATCTCGTCCGTATCAAGCCGAATCAAAAGGTCCTGCGCCTTGCGACCATAGGCCAACTGATAATGCGCCGTCTCCGAAGTCAACAACACCTGCTGGATGATCCCCGCTTCCTGCAGCAGCTTAATCGTCCGGTACATCGTCGCCTTGCTGACCCGATACCCCCGACCCTTCATCTCCTCGAACAACTGATCCGCCTGGAAGATGTCGTCGAGTTCGACCAGCACATCCAGCACCTGCGCCCGCTCCGGCGTGTACTTCTGCCCAAGCGACTTCAGGTGCCGACGAAACACCGAGCACAACGGATCAATGATCGCCGGCTCCGCGTCACACTCGCTCTTGATCGGTCTCAGGTCCATGCCGCGACAGTCTACCGCCAGGGCCGACGGCTCAGCGCTTCGCCTTCAGCCACGCGTGCAGCTTCTTCGCCGTCCAGGTGTTGATGCACCGCTCCGGGGCCACGCCGCCCCGCCGCGCCGTCGCGATCCCGTACCGGATATTCCCGAACTGCTCCGCCCGGTGCACATCGCAGTCGATCGCGATCAATGCCCCGCCCGACATCGCCGCCCGCACATGCACATCCCGCAGATCCAGCCGACGCCAGTGCGAGTTGATCTCCAGCGCCACACGGTGCTCCGCCGCCGCCGCCACCAGCTTTCCAATGTCCGGTGACAGCGCCTCCCGCTCCCCGATCAGCCGCCCCGTCGGATGCCCAAGAATGTGCACGAACGGATTGGCGATCGCCTTGAGCAACCGCTCCGTCGCAGTCGCAGGGTCCTGCCTGAGAGAAGCATGCGGCGACGCCACCACCACATCCAACTTCTTCAGCGCCTTGTCCTCGTAGTCGAGCGTCCCATCAGCGAGAATATCCACCTCGCTCCCCGCCAGCACCGTAATCCCCTTCGCCTTCGCATCCGCCTCACGCACCGCCTCGATGTGCTCCATCAATCGCTCGACGCTCAACCCGCCCGCGATCGCAGAACTCCTCGAATGGTCCGTCACCGCGATCGTGTGGAACCCGCGCTCCTTCGCCGCCTCGACCAGTTCCTCGATCGACATCGCACCATCCGACGCCGTCGTGTGCGCATGCAGCTCAGCCCTGATGTCCTTCACCTCGATCAACTCGGGCGTCTGCTTCCACTTCTCCCACCCCGTCCCCTCCTCGCGCAGTTCCGGCGGCACAAACGCGACACCCAACGCCTCAAAGATCGCCGCCTCCGTCTTCGATGCGACCGCCTTCACCCCACGATGCTGTGGGGGAGTCTTCTCCTGGTCCTCCGGGTACAGCCCGTACTCATTGAGCGTCATCCCCTTCTTCAGCGCCCGCTCACGCAGCCGCACGTTGAACTCTTTCGAGCCCGTGAAGTACATCAGCGCCGCCCCGTGATGCGCCGCGCCGACCACGCGCAGGTCCGCCTGAATCAGGTGCTTCCCCACCTGCATCCGCACCGAACTCTTCGACTCACCGCTCGCCAGAACCTTCTCCACCTCGGGCATCGACGTAAACGCATCGTGCAGCGCCGCCTCGTCCTTGCCCGACGCCAAGATGTCCAGGTCGCCCACCGTCTCCCGCCCGCGCCGCGCCGATCCCGCGTATTCCACGCTCCCCGCGCCCTTCACCGCCCGCAGCCGCTCGCAGATCATCTCCGCGATCGGCACCGCAAGCCCCAACTGCAACCGACCCGCGCTCCGCTCCGCAAACGAGATCGCATCCGCGATGTTCGCGATCGTCTTCGC
>CALFMQ010000104.1 GCA_937879825.1 uncultured Phycisphaerales bacterium | reverse complement strand
CCTCTCTGGCGCTGTCCAGGGCGATCTGGTTTCGCTCGGCTTTGATGCGGTCGCGATGAACAACGCGGACCTCGTTGAGTCCGCGGTGATGTTCGACGGGATGGTGCTGGATCAGCGGGTGCCGACGGCCTCACCGCCCCCGCCTCCTCCGCCGCCGCCGCCTCCGCCTCCGCCCCCTCCCCCGCCGCCTCCGCCGCCTCCTCCGCCCCCGCCGCCCCCTCCTCCGCCGCCCCCGCCGCCGCCCCCGCCTCCGGGTCCGACGGACCCGCCCGCGGAACTCGTGGTGCCGGTGGATACCGGTTCGCGTGACGACGGCCGGCCCGATGCGCGGTTCAGGGACTTTGTGATCCCGCGCGTGTACGACCTCGATCGTCTGGCGCTGATCGGCATCGACGCACGCGGCGTCGAGGCCGGCGAGTCCGGCGGCGCGGTTGCCGGGAAGCGCTATGTCTATAGCGACCTGCCCGGTGCGCCTTCGAACTATGGTTCGGAGACCGTGCTCGCGGCGACGCGGTTCGACATCAAGAGCGTGATCGCGGCTGCGGAGCGCTACAACGCGCTGTTCGCCGCCCGCGAGGATGGCTCGGCTGCGACCGTTGCGGACTCGATCCGCCGCTCGCTGGAGAACTTCGGTGCCGGCGAGGCGCAGGCGTTCGAGCCGGTCGCCTTCGCGGGGTTCGTCGCGGCGGCGCCGACACCTGAAGAGCAGCTGGCGTTCCGCAACCTCGTGGAACTCCGGACGCTGCTCGAGCAGGTCCGCGGGCTCGGGATGACCGACCTCCAGTACAGCCAGGCGCAACGCCGCCTGCTGGCTCCGCTCTGCGAGCAGGTCGGGCTGACGCCCGACGAGCTGGCTCGGGTGCTTGGCCTGCTGGACGAGTCGCTCGCATCCGATGCGGATTCTGCGGAGACGCCCGCCGCCTGAGTGCCAGATCGGACACCCATCCGCCGGCCGTGGTGACCTGGAGGACACCGCGGCCGGTTTTTCTTTGCGCGTTTCTTACATTCGCGCGGTGAGATGATGCGTCGGCTCATGCCGAACGCTCCGGTGGTCGATCCGGTCCTAGGATGAAGGCCCTGTCATGACCCGTCCGCATCAAGACCCAACGCATTCGCTCGATCCGGCGTCCAGCGCCACGGGGGACGGTGCGCCGATTGACGGCGCGGCCGGCGATCCGCTCCGGTTCATCGGGCGCGACGCGTCGTGGCTCGAGTTCAATCGGCGCGTCCTCGCCGAGGCGATGGACGACCGCACGCCCCTGCTGGAGCGAGTGAAGTTCCTGACGATCTTCGCGTCGAACCTGGATGAGTTCTTCATGAAGCGCGTCGGCATGCTGAAGCGGCGGGCCATCTCGGGGCTCGAGTTGCTGACGCACGACGGGAGATCGGTGCGCGAGAATCTGGCGCAGATTCGCGCTTCTGTGATGCAGCTGATCCGCGACCAGGCGTGGTGCTATCAGCGGCAGGTCCTTCCGGCGTTGCAGGAGTCGGGCATCCAGATTCTCGGGTACGCGGAACTGAACGAGACCGATCGCGAGCGCCTTGACGATTGGTTCCGTTCGAATGTGTTCCCGATTCTCACGCCGCTGGCCGTCGATCCGGGGCATCGCTTCCCGTTTATCTCGAACCTCTCCGAGAATCTCGGGATTCTGGTGGCGCAGCCGGGCCGGTCGGAGCGGCTGTTTGCTCGTCTCAAGATTCCGGACCCGGTACCCCGGCTCATCTCGCTCCCCAAGCGCGGCGATGTCGGCGTGGTGACGGACCCTCGCCAGGCACGATTCGTGCCGCTTGAACAGATACTGAGGCATAACCTCGATGATGTGTTCCCCGGCATGCAGTTGCTCGAGGTCATGCCGTTCCGCGTCACGCGTTCGACGGGCGTTGAGCAGGAGGCGGAGGTCTCGGACGATCTGCTGGAGCATGTCGAGACGGAACTCCACCTCCGCCGGTTCGCGGAGACGATTCGTTTGGAGACTGGCGAGAACCCGTCGCCCGAGATTCTGGACCTGCTCAAGGAAGAGTTGGAGCTCGACGACTCGGATATCTATTCGTCGGCGGGCCCGCTCGAGTACGCCGATCTCGGGGAACTGCTGCGCCTGGACCGGACGGACCTGAAAGACCGCCCGTGGGTGCCGGTGATCCCGCCGCGGCTCCGCAACGATGAGCAGGATATTTTCGCTGCGATCCGCGAACGCGACATCTTTGTGCATCACCCGTACGAGTCGTTCAAGGCGTCGGTGGAGCGGTTCATCGCGCAGGCGGCCAAGGACCCGAACGTACTGGCGATCAAGCAGACGATTTATCGCACGTCGCGCGAGTCGCCGTTCGTCGAGAGTCTGATCCGCGCCGCCGAAGACGGGAAACAGGTGGCGGTGCTGGTGGAGCTCCGGGCGCGATTCGACGAGAGCAAGAACGTGACATTCGCCCGAATGCTCGAGAATCACGGCGTGCACGTGGCGTACGGCCTGGTCGGGCTCAAGACGCACTGCAAGTGTTCGCTCGTGGTGCGGAAGGAGCACGACGGGCTGCGCTGCTACGCGCATGTCGGGACGGGGAACTACCACCCGGGGACGGCGCTGCTGTACACCGATTGCGGGCTCCTGACCTGCGATCCTGTAATCACCGACGACGTCGTCAACGTGTTCAATCATCTCACCGGACGATCATTCCAGCACGAGTACCGCGCATTGCTCGTGGCCCCTCATACGATGCGCCGACGGTTCTACGAACTGATCGATCGCGAGGCCGCCAACGCGCGGCAGGGCAAGCCGGCGCGGATCCTCGCGAAGATGAATCAACTCGAGGACGTAGGGATCATCAACCGCCTCTACGAGGCGTCGAACGCGGGCGTGCGGATTCACCTCGTGGTGCGCGGCTTCTGCTGTCTGCGTCCCGGTGTCGCGGGTATCAGCGAGAACATCACGGTGACGGCGTCGATCGGACGATTCCTCGAGCACTCACGGATTTTCCACTTTGCCAACGGGAGAGATGATCCGATCGAGGGCGAGTGGTTCATCGCGTCGGCGGACTGGATGGTGCGGAATCTCTCTGATCGGGTCGAGGTCGGGATCCCGATCCGCGATCTGGACGCCAGGAAGCGATTGAATCGGATTCTGGAACTGAACATGAGCGATCGGCGGCGGGCCTGGGAACTGATGCCCGATGGGACATACGCTCGGAGGGCCGCATCCGAGACGGCCGACCCCTCCTCCGCGGAGGCGCTGGGGATCTTCGAGGCGTTGTGCGCTGAAACCGTGATGGGCGTCCGCGGCCATCCCTGAACATTTACCGAACATTTAGGCGGCATTGGGGGGACAACCGGATCGACACTCTATTCGGGAGCCGAATGTGGTTGTCCCCGATCCGGCTTTTTTGGGGGTCCGAAGGGTTTATGCAGAGCCCTTTGCATGGAGTGGGGTAATCTAGAGGGTGTCGATCGCTGGCTCCGCGGCCCTCCGGTGGGGTGTGTCCGATCCCTTCGCTCCGGTGGTACGCGGTGCTGTTATCAACGCGGCGCTGGATGTCGCCGCGGGCGATCGGCATGTACGGACCTTTCTAGGGAGATAGCGGATGATCAATCCAAGACAGATGACTCAGCACGCGGCGTTCGCTGCGGGTGCCGTTCTGTTCATCGCCGGATCGGCGTTTGGGCAGCACTGGGTGAACTTCACGAATGAGACGGCAACGCGTCTGAACGCGCCGTCGTCCATCGGTGCGAACGATCCGGATGAAAAGGAGTTCGCGTTCGCCGACTTAGATCAGGACGGAGACCTCGATCTCGTCATCGTTCGCAAGCAACCATTCACCTCGACAGGCAAACGCATCAATGCGCTTCTCATGAATGAGGGCGGCGTGCTGACCGATCGTACCCTTCAGTATGCTTCGGACTCCGATGTCGGTGGCGACCAGGGCTTCCTGACACCCACCAACGACCGGGACGTCGTAATCGTCGATGTGAACGGCGACGGTTGGCTCGATCTCGTGACAGCGGTCACGCTGACAGACAATCAGGCGAAGCATTTGTCGCACCCGCGTGTGTACATCAACAAGGGCAACGACGGCGGCGGGAACTGGCAGGGCTTCCGGTACGAGGACGCCCGCATCCCGCAGATGCATCCGACGGCCGGTCCTCGATTCTGCTCGGTGACGGCGGGCGATATCGACGACGACGGTGACATGGATCTGTACTTCGGCGACTACGACTCGGGCGGCGCTCAGATTCTCGACTACAACAACCGAGTGCTTGTGAACAACGGCTCGGGGTTCTTCTCCGACGACACAAACACGGTACTCCCGACCTTCCAGATGCGGGAGTCGGCGTTTGGCGCGGCGTCTTTCTTCGCGGATATGAACCTCGACGGCGCGCTGGATGTGGTCAAGCAGACCGCGCTCAACCCGCCGCAGCACATCGCTGTGAACTACAACAACCCCGCCAACGAGGGCGTGTTCAATCAGTACCAGATCGTTGACTCGCTGGCGCCGTACTTCGTTGCGGTCGGTGACCTGAACAATGACAACCTGCCCGACATGGTCGTGGCCGACGACGGCGCGGACCACTTCTGGCTCAACAACGGGCCCGCGGGTGCCGCGACGGTCTCATTCACCAACAAGAACTTCTCGTACCAGGTCGGCGGCGACGACGGCTTCGCCGGCGATGCGTACATCGAAGACCTCAACAACGACGGATGGAACGATGTGGTCGTCACCGATGTCGATATCGACATCACCGGGTGCGGCCGGCGCACGCACATCTTCCGCAACCTCGGGAATGCTCCCAGTGTCACGCTGCAGGAACTCCAGTCCGGTGGCGCGGTGGCGAGCATCCCGACCTCGGAACTCACCGGTACACACGATGTCGCCATCTTTGATATCAACGGTGACGGCTACAAGGACATGGTGATCGGGCGCTGCATCGGCACCCGCGTGTGGATCCAGGTCCCCCCCGCGGGCGCTGTGTTCTCGTATCCGGGCGGTATCCCCGGTTCGCTCACGCCCGACCAGGCGACCGTGATCAATGTTGATGTCACGGCGACCGGTGGCACGATCAACCCGGCGACCGCGATGTTCAAGTATTCGATCGGCGGCGCGCCGGACACCACCATCGCGATGTCCCACCTCGGCGGCGACTCCTACCAGGTGACGCTCCCCGCGGTGCCCTGCCCCCAGTCCGCTTCGTTCCAGTTCCTCGCCTCGCTCAACGGCGGCGGATCGTTCACCGATCCCCCCGGTCAGAACGGACGTTACACCGCGCTTTCGGCGGACTCGATCCTCACAACGGTTCAGAACTTCGAAGCCGCGACTCCGGATTGGACCGTGACCAACGACGCATCGCTCACAGCGGGCGCGTGGGAGCGGGCGATCCCGGTCGGCACGGTTAACGCGGGCGTGGCGGCGGCGCCGAGCGATGACGCCAGCGCATCGGGCGATTTCGCTTTCGTCACGCAGAACGGCGTGGCGGGCGGTGCCGCGGGTGCGGCCGACGTCGATGGCGGCCCGACAACGCTGACCTCGCCGGTCATCGATCTGGCCGGAAGCGACGCGACCATCAGCTACGCCCGGTGGTTCTACTGCAATCAGCAGGGTGCTGCCGGTGCCGATCAGATGGTGACCGAGATCTCCAATAACAACGGCGCGTCGTGGGTGACGGTCGGCTCGACCGACGGCACGAACGACGGCGTCGGTCAGCCCACCGAGTGGGAGACCATCACGTTCGTGGTCTCTGATTTCGTGACGCCCACGGACCAGGTCCGCGTTCGTTTCGTCGTGTCCGACAACCCCAACGGATCGGTGACCGAGGGTGGCCTCGACAACTTCACCGTTGACAAGGTTGTCTGCCCGGGCCCGTCGTGCCCCGGCGACGTCAACACCTCCGGCACGATCGACGTCGATGACCTCAACGCCATCCTGTCCGTCTTCGGCCAGAATGTCGGTATGGGCCATGCGGCGGATATCGCCAACGATGACGGCATCGTGGACGTCGATGACCTGAATGTCGTGCTCGCAGCGTTCGGTACGAGCTGCTGAGTCCGATCGATTGTTCAATCCCCCCCGCCCGGTTAACGCCGGACGGGGGTCTTGCTCAAATGAGATCGGGCGCTGCTGGGAGCCCGCCCGAAGGTCCGGGATTGAGATGAAGCGGGGCGTGTCGTGTCCTGACCGCCTCGCGATGATCGTGAGGTATTCAAGATGACTGGTCGCCAATTGTCTGTTGGTCGTTCATTGATGGTGTTCGCGGGATTGGCCGCGGCGGGTATTTCGCTTCCGGCTCTGGCAGGATCCGTCGCGCCGCAGCCGAAGTCGGGCGATCCGCTCGACGGTTTGACGGCGATGGAACTCAGCGCGTTCGAAGCGGGCAAAGTCGAGTTCGGTCGCATCTTCACTCCGGCGGAGGGCCTCGGCCCGATTTTCAATCAGAATGCCTGCGCTTCGTGCCACAACAACCCGGTGGGCGGCTCGGGTTCGATCTTCGTGACGCGCTTCGGCCTCTCGGAGAAGGGCGGCTTCGATCCGCTTGACTCCTTCGGCGGCTCGCTGCTGCAGGCCAACGCGATCGATGAGAGCTGCGTTGAGGTCGTTCCGATGTTCGCGAATGTGACCTCGCCCCGCATCACATCGTCGGTGCTCGGTGCCGGGCTCGTCGAGGCGATCGAGGACGCGGACATTCTGTTCAAGGCGAACAACCCGCCGGCAGGTGTTTCGGGTCGGGCGCATATGGTGCCCACACTCGAGGATCCCATGGAGCCGCTCCGCCCCGGCCGATTCGGGTGGAAGGCCCAGCTGACGACATTGCTCTCGTTCTCGGGCGATGCGACGCTCATGGAAATGGGAATCACCAACCGCGTGGTGGGCACCGAGAACGCGCCCAACGGCGATGCCGGGCTGCTGGCGACCTGCGACATGGTGGCCGATCCCGAGGACGGGCCGGACGGCATGGGATTGGACTTTATCGATCATGTGACGACCTTCCAGCAGTTCCTGGCGGCGCCGCCCCAGACACCCCGGTCGGGCATGTCGGGCGAGACGATCTTCAACGCGATCGGGTGCACGGACTGCCACACTGCTTCGTACACCACCTCGACCAGCACGAACTTCGCACCGGCGGTGCGCGGCAAGACGATCCATCCGTACTCCGACTTCCTGCTCCATGACATGGGCCTGGCGGGTGACTTCATCGCGCAGGGCGATGCGTTCGAGACCGAGATCAAGACGACGCCGCTGTGGGGCGTGAACCGTCGCGACCCGATCTGGCACGACGGGCGGGTTGCGGGCGGCACCTTCGAGAGCCGCATGAATGAGGCGATCGACCTTCACCGGGCCGTGGCCTCAGAGGCCGCCGCGTCCGGCAACGCGTTCTTCGCGCTCTCTCCGACGGATCAGGCCAAGGTCATCGCGTTCCTCGGATCGCTCGGGCAGGACGAGTTCGATGCCGATGGTGATCATGACCGCGACACCGACGACTTCCTGGATTTCAAGTCGTGCTACGAAATGGGCGGCGTGATCTCGCCCGACGACGCGTGCGCGATCCACGACATCGATCAGGACGGCGACGCCGACCTCGACGACTTCACGCTTTTCGAGCAGGTCTTCGAGGGCCTGCTCCCCGACTGCGACAACGACGGGCAGAGCGACCTCCGCGAGATTCTCTTGGGCGCGGCCGACCTGAACGGCGATTTCATCCCCGACTTCTGCTGTGCTGGCAATGCCAACGGCGATATGACGGTCGATGTGGATGACCTCAATGTGGTTCTTTCGTCCTTCGGGATGAGCGTGCCGCAGGGCTCGGCATCGGATCTCAACGGCGACGGCTTCTGCGATGTCGACGACCTGAACATTATCCTGAGCAACTTCGGCAACGCCTGCCCGTAATCGTTAGCGGCTCGGCGATCTGACCCTTCAAACCCCGGGCGAGCCCCGGGGTTTTTTCACGCCCATTCGCGACGGCCGCCCTACGATCCGCCCATGCCCGCAGCGACCCGATCAAGCCGATCCCGATTCCGCGCCTACCTGCAGAAGCGTCGCGACGCCGATCACACCGACGAACTCCCGCAGGGCCACGAGCCGGAACGGAAGCGGACCAAGCGATCGAGGTCGTTCCTGGCGCTGTTTCGGGCGTTCTGGTCGCTCCTGCGCGGGCGGAGGGGGCTTGTCTGTGCGGCGCTCGGAACACTGACCGTCTCGACGGTGATCGGCCTGGTGGTGCCGGCATCGACGAAGGTGGTGCTGGACTATGTGCTGACAGACAACCCGGGGCCGGGGGGGATCCCCGATTGGCTCCCGGTGCCGCGCGGGAGGATGCCGCTGCTGTGGACGATCGGGCTCGCCATGCTCGTCATTACGATCGTGAGCATCGTTGTGGGCATGTGGGGCCGGTGGCAGGTGACGCGGCTCACCAAGCAGACACAGGTGAAACTCCGCAGGAAGGCGTTCGCGCACGCCGTGCGGCTGCCGCTGCAGCGTGTGTACGCGCTCAAGAGCGGCGGGGCATCGTCGCTGTTGCGAGACGACGCGGGCGGTGCCGCGGACCTGCTGTTCTCGATGATCTACAACCCGTGGCGGGCCATCATTCAGTTGACTGGGACGATGATCATCCTCGCGGTGGTCGATTGGCGATTGCTGCTCGGGTCGCTCGTGCTGATCCCCACCATCTGGTTCACGCACAAGACCTGGATCTCGAGCATCCGGCCGGTGTACCGCGATATCCGAGCGTCGCGCCAGTCCATCGACGCGAGGACGACGGAGGCGTTCGGCGGGATGCGTGTCGTACGGGGCTTCGCCCGCGAGAATCGCGAGAGCGCCTCATTCGTGAACAACAACCATTTCATGATCCGTCAGGAGATTCTTGCCTGGTGGCGTTCCCGTCTCGTGGAAGTCGCGTGGCAGTTCATGATTCCGGCGGCGTCGGTGGGCGTCATGCTCTACGGCGGTTGGCAGGTGCTGCGGGGTTCGCTCACGCTGGGCGACCTGATGATGTTCTCGACCTACCTCCTGATGCTGCTCGGGCCGCTCGAAACGCTCTCCTCCACGGCGACGAACATCCAGAACAACCTGGCCGGATTCGATCGAGTGCTGGACCTGCTCGATGAGCCGCGCGAGTTCGCGGATACACCCGGCACGGTGCGCCTGGAGAAGTCGGGCGTCGCGGGCGCCATCGAGCTCGATCATGTTTCGTTCCGCTACAAGGCGGGAACGCAGGATGTCATCAGCGATGTGTCCCTTCGGGTGCCCGCGGGGATGACCGTCGCGCTGGTCGGCAGTTCCGGCGCTGGCAAGACGACGCTCTGCAACCTCATCGCGCGGTTCTACGACCCGACCTCGGGCGCGATCCGCATCGATGGCGTCGATCTGCGCGAGGTCGCGGTGGACTCGTACAGGAGTCTCCTGGGCATCGTCGAGCAGGACGTGTTCCTGTTCGACGGCTCCGTTTTCGAGAACATCGCGTTCTCTCGCCCGGGCGCCACGATCGAGGAGGTGCGTGAAGCGGCGCGGGCCGCGTTCGCGTCGGACTTTATCGACCGGCTCGAGCACAGGTACGACACGCTGATCGGCGAGCGGGGCGTGCGGCTGAGCGGCGGTCAGAAGCAGCGATTGGCGATCGCCCGCGCGTTGCTCGCCGATCCGAGGATTCTCATCCTCGACGAAGCGACCAGCAACCTCGACTCCGAGAGCGAGTTGCTGATTCAGCGCGCGCTGACGCGCTTGTTGGAGGGACGGACATCATTCGTCATCGCGCACCGGCTCAGCACGATCCGCCACGCGGACCTGATCGTGGTGCTCGAAGGCGGGCGGGTCGTCGAGACGGGCACCCACGAGCGGTTGATGGAGACCGACGGTCGGTACGCGGAACTCGTGCGGCTCCAGGCGATGACCGATGAGGGCGAGGCGTTCGCGCCGTCCGCGTCTGACGGGCTCTCCACGCCCTGACCGCCGAACGGCCCGTTTCGTACCATGACGCCCTCCCTCCCGGAGCGTGACGCGACCGCCCATGCCAGACCCGGAACGCCGCCCATCTCGCGCCGATTTTGCTCGCCAGCGGCGCGAGGAGCGTGCCCGGTGCGCGCCCCGGCCCCACTACGACGACTCGCTCCCCGTGGCGCAACGTCGCGCCGAGATCATCGAAGCGATTCGCGCCCATCAGGTCATCATCCTGTGCGGCGAGACCGGGTCCGGCAAGTCGACGCAGCTCCCGAAGCTATGCCTCGAAGCGGGGCGCGGCATCGATGGACTGATCGGGCACACGCAGCCCCGAAGGATCGCGGCAAGGTCCATCGCGGCGCGCGTCGCGCAGGAGCTCGGCGTTGCGATGGGTCGGGAGGTGGGCTTTAAGATCCGCTTCGGCGACCGGACATCGCGCGACACCTACATCAAGGTAATGACCGACGGCGTGCTGCTCTCCGAGACGACGAGCGACCGCGATCTGCGCCGCTACGACACGAGCATTGTCGATGAGGCGCACGAGCGATCGCTCAATATCGACTTCCTGCTCGG
>CALFMQ010000103.1 GCA_937879825.1 uncultured Phycisphaerales bacterium | reverse complement strand
GGGGTGGGCGGGCTCGTGCTGGTACTACCTGCGCTACATCGATCCGAAGAACCCGGGACGGTTCGTCGGCGCGGACGCCGAGCGGTACTGGATGCAGGGTGGTGGGAACGGGGGGGGCGGAGGAGTTGATCTCTACATCGGCGGCAACGAGCACGCCGTGCTGCACCTGCTGTACGCGCGGTTCTGGCACAAGATGCTCTTCGATCTGGGCGAGGTCTCGACGCGCGAGCCCTTCGCGAAACTATTCCACCAGGGGCTGATCCTGAGCCACGCGTTCCAACGAGGCGACGGCTCGCTCGTCCCGGTGGACGAGGTCGACGAGCGCGCCGAGGGCGAGTTCGTCGAGCGGGCGACGGGCTCACCCGTCAAGCGCATCATCGCGAAGATGAGCAAGTCGCTCCGGAACGTGGTGAACCCGGACGACGTGATCGCCGAGTTCGGCGCCGACACCTTCCGGCTCTACGAGATGTACATGGGGCCGCTCGAGTCCAGCAAACCCTGGAACACGAAGGACATGGTGGGGCTGTTCCGCTTCCTGCAGCGGGCGTGGCGCCTGATCGTCGATGAAGCGACGGGCGAAACGAAGTTCGCGGGCGCGCCGGACGCGAAAGTCGAGAAGCTGCTGCACCGCACGATCGCCAAGGTCGGGCAGGATGTCGAGAAACTCGCGTTCAACACGGCGATCGCGGCCATGATCGAGTTCGTCAACGCCGCGACGAGTTCCACCGGCCTGACGCGGGATCAATCGGAGCGCTTCGCGCTCATGCTCTGCCCGTTCGCGCCCCACATCGCCGAGGAAATGTGGGCGTGCCTCGGCAAGACCGACCTCTGCTCGCTCGCCAAGTGGCCGTCGTTCGAGGAGGACATGCTCAAGGACGACGAAGTCGAACTGGCCGTGCAGGTGAACGGCAAGGTGCGCGCCAAGATCATGGTGCCCGCCGACGCCGATCAGAAGCGCGTCGAGTCGCTCGCGCTGGGGCACGAGAAGATCACGGCGGCGATGGAGGGCAAGCCGGCGCGCAAGGTAATCGTCGTCCCGGGCAGGTTGGTGAACATCATCACCGGGTAGGTTGGCGCTTGGCGAGATCGGCCAGACGCTCGCAGAGTTCCCGGTGGCGGGCGCGCAGCTCGTCGATCAGTTCCTGCGGAGCGCCGTTGGCCACGGTCTGGGCGATCTGCTGCTCAATAAGCCGGACCTCGGTATCGATCGCCGTGATCGACTCGAGGTCGAGCCCATCATCGGCGTTCAGCGGAGTCGCCGCGCCGAAACCCGTCTGGGCGGCCTCGGCGCTCGTCTTCATCTGAACCCGCTGCGCCGGGACCGCGGCCCTGGCGACGAATGTCTGGCGATTATTGGCGTTGTACTGGCGCGTCATGAAGACGCGGTCACGCAGCGTCGAACGCCCGGTGAGCGAAGAGACCTGATTGTCGCGGATGGAGTCGGGCACATCAAAGTCCGGCGCGACGCTCCGCGTGACACTCACCGGCGACCACGCGGCCTCATCGGCGGGGAGCAATCGCCCGAGGCGTTGGATCCACGCGGCTTCCAGCTCGGGCTGCGAGAGCGCGTTACCCGGCGCGAGGCGGCTGAACGAGGCGAGGGGCACATCCGCCGTGCGCACTTCCCAGTTCGTCGCATCGATCTCCGGGACCGGCCGCTGCAGATCGGCCGCGTCGATCACCTCACCCGCCGGCGGCCTGCGGAAGACGACGCGGACAGAGTCGCCCGGATCGCGCGAGATGATCGCCGTGCGGATGATCGAGATCAGGTCCCATGTCTCGGTCCGGCCGTCCGGGGCGATGAGCGACATGCCGTCGATCGACTGGATGACATCGCCCATGGCCAGATGCTGGGCGACGGGGAAGTTCGAGCGGACCTCGGTGAGAATCGCGCCCCATCGCGCCACGGGCCGCCACCCGATGCCCATGCCGGCGCGCTCGGTTTGCTTGAAGCGCAGCATCGCCTGATCGAGGATGCGCGTGCGCTGCTCGGGCGTGATGTCCGAGCGGCGCGCCAGCGCGACCAACTCAGACTCGGTGACGCGGTTGGTCTCCACCATGCGCTGGAGTTCGATGGAAGCGCGCTCCCGCTCGTGAAAGTCCCGCGAGCGCAGGCCGCTCATGATCGCACCGATGTCGGGGTCGGTGATGACCGGATCGGCGGGCAAGGGCTCGTTGGCGCCGAAGGACACACCCGACACCGACGAAGCGATCGCCAGCGCGATGAGGCGTGCTGCGGTCGTTCGTGTGCGGTTCGTCACTCGGATCTCTCCCACTGGCCCGATCCTCCGGCACCCCATGTTACGCGAGGGAACGCGTCAGGAGGTCGCCATTTTTCCGAATCCAGTCGGACTTTGTCGCGATCATGCGGAGGAACGACCCCCCGTCGATACCGCCGAACCGCCCCGTCGTTGCCACCGGGCCCGTCGCCTCGGCGAGGAGGGCCTCGACCATCAGCCAGGGCATGGCGTGGAGTTCGGCGGTGGAGATGATGCACCCCTGCACGCCGTCGTACCCCCGGCAGAACTTCCGCAGCCGGGCCTCATCGGGCGCGGCGGGCCACGAGGCGGGGTCGGCGTTGCCCTGATCGCCCCTTTGCAGACTGAACTGCAGCGCTCCGTTAGCCACATCGATGACCCGCGGCGCGGCGCGCACGGTGTCGTAGTCGATCACCGCCACGACCTCGCCGTTGCGGAAGAGCATGTTGCCCGCGTGCCAATCGCCGTGGATCACCTGCACCGGCCACTGCGAGAGGCCGCGCTCCTCGGCGCGCAGGGCGGCATCCTCGTACTGCTCGCGCAAGGTCTCGATCGTCGCGTGATGATCAGCGCCGAGTTGCTGGTCCAGCGCCTCAAGATTGGCGCGCACGCCGTCCGCGTTGTGGTAAGTCGATCCCGCCGGTTCCTCGCCCGGCGGGAAGTCCGCCAGCGCCAAATGCAGATTGGCCAGCGCCTGCCCGGCCGAAGCGGTCGTCGCGAGCGATTGGTCGTATTTCTCGCCGTGGATGTACTCGAACATCTCGTACAGGCGGTCGTCGAGGTTGATCAGCGTCGCCCCGTCGAGGCGCGATCGCACGAGCCGCGGCAAGGGGAAGCGCCGGTCGGCCAGATGCATCTGCACGCGATGCGAGAAGCGCACGCGCGAGGCATCGACGCGCTCGGGCGCACGGCGCTTGAGGATGAAGTCGCCCCGCGCCGCGCGGACCAGGACCTTCGGGCTCGACTCCGAGCCACGCCGGAACCGGTGAATCGAGTTGATGACCCCGATGTCGTACCGCGACAGCACGACAGCGAGTTCGGCCCCGTCGAACGAGGCGCCGTCCGCAGAGGCGATGGTGCGCAGCGACTCCGCCGATGGCGCGACGGAGGCGCTTGACGGCGCTACCGGAGTTGACGGGGTGGGTGGGGTTGGGGGAGCGCCGTGAGACAAGAGCGCGGCCTCCTACTCGGCGTTCTGGACCTGTTCCTTGATCTTGTCGATCGCGCTCTTGATCTCCACGATCTCGCGCGCAATTTCCGTGTCGGCGGACTTGCTGGCGATCGTGTTCGCCTCGCGGAGCATCTCCTGCGCGAGGAAGTCCAGCGTGCGTCCCACGGGGCGGTCGCTCGTGTCGTGCAGCAGGTCATCGAACTGACGCATGTGCCCCGAGAGCCGCGCGATCTCCTCGGCGATGTTCGTCTTGTCGGCGTAGATCGCGACCTCGCGGATGAGGTCCGCGGGCTCGGCGAGAATCTTCGCGTCGGTCAGCATCGCCTGCACCCGCGTGTGGAGGCGCTTCTGGTACTCATCAACAACGATCGGCACGCGCTGCTCGATGTTGGCCAGCCGCTCGACGATCTGGTCGTGGTGCGTCATGAGTTCCTTGACGAGATCGGTGCCCTCGCGCTCACGCATCGCGATGAGCTTGGCGATCGCCTCATCGAGCAGGTGCATGAACGCAACGCGGGCGCGGTCGAGCTTCACTTCTTCGTTCGACGGCGGGCTGAGCACGCCCGGGAGCGCGAGCAGGGGGGCCAGATCGAGCGCGACCGAGCCGTCGGCCACGGCCTTCGATCGGCGCAACTGCTCGACATACCGCGTCAGCGCCTCGTGATTCACCTCAT
This sequence comes from uncultured Phycisphaerales bacterium, assembly GCA_937879825.1. Lineage (GTDB taxonomy): Bacteria > Planctomycetota > Phycisphaerae > Phycisphaerales > UBA1924 > JACKHC01. The sequence continues at coordinate 529 of CALFMQ010000103.1, read as the reverse complement.
ACGCCGCTTCGCCCGAGGTGTCGGAACACCGGGCGGTCAGCGTAATCGAGCCGCGCGAGACGCGGTGACGCAGGGCGGCCTCGAGTTCGGCCTCCAGCCCCTGCAGGTCCTCCGGGAGCCGGATATTGGCCTTGAAGTAGCGCCCGTTCAGCGAGCGGACCTCAAGGAAGTAATGCACGCCGTCGCGGTGCGCCGCCGCCTCGCCGTAGCCGGTCATGCTTCGAATCACGCGCGATTACTCCTTGCACGCCCGACAACAAGGCGTGGGCGGCCGCCACAGGGTACCGACGATCCGCGGGGCGCGCTTACGGCGTGGGGTCGCCGGCCGGTTCTTCGGTCGGCGTCGGATCGGGCGTGGTCTCGGTCGGAGTCTCGCCCGCACCGGCATCGGTCGAACCCGCGTCGGTCGAACCCGTGTCACTTGCGCCGTCCGCCGAGTCATCCGCGGGCGTCGCCGCGTCATCGGACGCGGGCGTGCCTTCGTCCGGTGTGGACCCTGTCCCGGCGGGAGCGACCACGGGGGCCTTGG